>JBEHXD010000684.1:0-3110 GCA_048498875.1 Verrucomicrobiota bacterium | reverse complement strand
AGATGCGAAACTAAAAAGCCGGTTGCTGCTCAACGCGGTGGAAGGTTCACGCAAGACCACCGCCAAGCCCAAAGCGCGCAAGGCCGTGACGAAAAAGCCGGTGGCAAAAGCCAAAGCCAAAAAGCGCTGAAAATCCAAAGGGGATGGGGGAGGGTCGTGATTGCAAGAGGAGTCAGGGTGATGAATTCGCGATCGGCCGATCCGTTGCCGCGGATGGGGTCGGGGATTGTGTTGCGTCGACTGCGCGCGGGAGATCTCGCCGCCTTTCAGGCTTATCGTGCGGATCCTGAGGTGGGGAAATTCCAGGGCTGGTCGCCAATGCCAGGCGATGCCGCGACGGCTTATCTCCGGGGGATGGAGCTGGCGCCGTTCGGTGTGGCCAACGAATGGCTTCAGCTTGGGATTGCCGAGGCGGCGACTGATCGGCTGATCGGTGACCTCGGTTTTTGCATTTGCGGCCCCGATGACGCTCACGCTGAACTGGGATTGAGTCTATCCCGCGAATTTCAGGGCCGGGGACTGGCGACAGAAGCGGCCCGTGCGGCCATCCATCTGCTTTTCGAGTGCACCGCCATAGCGCGGGTGATGGCGATGACCGACGAGCGCAATCTGGCCTGCATCCGGTTGCTGGAACGGGTGGGCATGAAACAGGTGAGCGTGGTGAACTCCGTTTTGCGGGGGGAACGTTTCCTCGAACGGGTGTATGTGCACGAGCGGGATCGATGACTTGGGGAAGGTATCCGCGACTTGAGAGGCAACTTTTTAAGCGAAGTCGCGTCTGAGGGTTTGCCGGCGGGTTTATTCTTGCTCATGAATGGGCCCAGCCTGCGGCGATCCTCGCAATGAAAGAACAGACACCCACCACGATCGCCCTTGTTGCGGGGCTGCTGATCGCGAGCGGATTCACCGCCTGGTTGCTGATCAAAAATCAGGACGAGGCGATGACCCTGGCGATGAAAGATCAGCAGGCGGCAATTGCGTCCGCCGCCGCGGCCCGGGCGAAAAGTGAGGCGGAAGTGACGGAAGCGGGGCAATTGAGGGCGCGGGCCCAAGAGCTGGACGTGGCCAGGCTGAAGGAACAATTGCGCGACCGACTGGAGCAGAAAGACGCCCGCGGACACGAAGCGCTGCTGACTTTCAAGAGCGAGGAAGCTTACCGGAAATTTCTCGCCCGTGCAGCGAAGGCGGGTTTGGGATTGCGCGGGCGGATTGATGCGTTGCGCACCGTGCGCGTGAGTTATGAAACAGTCGATTCGCTTTTCGATGAACTCACGGGAAATTCCGGCGATTACAGCAGTGTTGACGCCAACTTTCTCGTGCACGTGCCCAGCACGCCCGTGCCCGAAGACCGGGCCAAGGTCAGCCAGGTGCCGCTGGGCAACGATAGCCTCGGGTTTCTTGGGGCCAATGGCGACCGCAGCCGGTGGGGCAAGGGAGTGACGATCGCCATCCTTGACACCGGAGTGGCGCCAGATCTCACGCTTTCGGGAGGACGTCTCCAGTACCTTGACGTGGGTTCGGGTACAACGCCGGGATTGGGGGCGGAGGATGGTCACGGAACCGCGGTTGCGGGTTTGGCGGCGGGAGCCTCGTTGGACGCACCCGGCGTGGCTTCCGCGGCAAACATCCTGAGCATTCGCGTCACCGGTGCCGACGGATCGAGCGATAGCTTCACTCTCGCGCAGGGAATTCTGGCCGCGGTCGATGCCGGGGTGCAGATTATCAACATCAGCATGGGTTCGTATGGTTCGACCCCCGTGCTGACCAGCGCCATTGATTATGCGACCGCTAAAGGGGTGGCGATCGTGGCGGCCGCCGGCAATGATGGTGCCGCACAACTCACCTGGCCGGCCGCAGACCCGCGTGTGATTTCCGTCGGGGCGGTGGATGCGCTGGAACAACAGGTGTATTTTTCCAACTCGGGTACGCAGCTGAAAATCACGGCTCCTGGCTATGGGGTCGATGCCGCCTGGCTCAATGGCCAGCGGGTGAGTTTTGACGGAACCTCGGCCAGCGCTCCTCTGGTGGCAGGCGCGCTGGCGACATTGCTCTCGACCAATCCCGGCATGACCACGGCCCAGGCGTGGACGGTATTGCAGCAATATGCCAGCGATGGAGGCATCCCGGGAACTGACGCGGAATATGGTGCTGGCATTCTCAATCTTGGCTGGGCGATGAATCGCAATGATTCGACCCGGGTCGATACCGCCATTGCCGGCGAATATTACGATGCCGTTTCGGGAACGATGAACGTGGTGGTGCAAAACCGCGGCGGACAAGCCATCAGTGGCTTGCAGCTCAAGGTCAGTGTAAGCGGAGCGAACTCCAACACGCTCATCCCGGCGCTCAACCCCGGGCAGACCTACCTGGTGCAAACGCCCGTGAGTCCCGAACAACTCGCCGCGGCGGGTGGCATCGTGTTTCGCTCCCAACTGAACAATCCCAGCGGCACCATCGATCGGCAGTCGTCGAATAATTACAAATCCGGCATCATCGTGCCGCCGGTGAAGTAAGAGTGACGCGATCGGTGGAGGTGGAACGCGGCCTCCGGACGCGTTTTTTTGCGACGATCGTTGACTGAGTTAACCCGTCCGGAGGCCGGGTTCCACCTGCGCGCCGGGACTTTTAGTTCAGGAAATGCGGCTCAATGTCGATCGGCACGTCCGCGAGCCCATCGATTACGCGCTTCGCTTCGGGACGGAGGACCACCATGCGATCAAGTAATTGTTTGGCCCGGGCGTAGTCACCCGTCGCCTGGATGGTCATGATTTCATGGGTGAGGCTCGTGACCGCTTCCTTGACCCCGGCGAAATTCACGGCGAAACGTCCGTTCGCATCGACGCTGCAGCCGCCATGATCGAGCAGCCAGTTGAGTTGCAGAGCCATGCCTTTGGCGTGCGCTTCAGTGAGTCCGAAGCGAAGCGTGCGGAAGGACGAGGCGAGGAAAGTGGCGTAGATCGCCTTCTCCTGGGATTTGTCCAGCACACCTTTGTCCATCAGATATTGCAGAGCCCACAGGCCGGAAATGTCCGCTTTGGCTTCCTCGAGGGTGCCGTTGAGTTCCTTGAGTTCGTGACGCACCGTGGTGGCACGGCCATTGACCTTGATCT
>JBEHXD010000683.1:0-3119 GCA_048498875.1 Verrucomicrobiota bacterium | reverse complement strand
CTACCGTGTTCCCTCACCGCTTCCTGAGCTTCTGTCGGGCCGGTGACCAGCAGGTCGTGCGACCGCCCACTTCCTCCCGCACCAGCGGTTTTTTGGTGATCGGACAGCGTCCGCCATTTTCCCAGCGATGCCAGAACAGCCAGGATTTAGGAATTTTCTCGTTGAGCCAGGGGGGAAGTTTGCCGCCCATTCCGGCAATTTTCTCCAGCGCCAGCTTGCAGACGTGCCGGCATTCGCGATGCAGCGCCCGGATCTCCGGCGCGGTCAGCGAACCCGCGGGTTGTTTGGGATGAATCGCCGCCCGCCAGAGGATCTCGTCGGCCATCCAGTTTCCAATCCCCGGGAACCGCTCCTGCATCAACAACACCGCCTTGATCGGGGCGCGGGCCCGGCGTCGGAGAAAATCTGCCACCACCTCCACCGTGAACTGCTTCGAAAGAATCGCCGGCGCGATCTTCGTCCACCAAACCGGCGGCTTTGGCCCCGTGGCGAATTGCACGCGTCCAAACATCCGCGGATCGTTAAACACGAGCAGGCGCTTTTTTTGTTCGAGGATGAAATGATCGTGTCTGGCCGGCGCATAATCCGGCGGTTCCACGCGCAGCTCACCGCTCATGCCGAGATGGATGCCCAGCCAGTTTCCGCCGCTGAAACGAAACAGCATCTGCTTCGCCGCCGTTTCGGAATCGAGCAGCTTCGCTCCCGTGAGATGCCTGATCATCGCCTTGGGATCACTGCCGCGGAAAACCTTTTTACCCTCGTGCAACCGCACGTGCAGCACCGTGTCGCCGTGACCGGCACTCCAGCGCCGGCGAAAAAACTCAACTTCAGCAAGCTCAGGCATAAATTAAGAATTCAGGAGGGTTGCCCACGAAACACACGAAAGGACACGAAAAAATTCAGATCAAGAACCGCAATTTGCGCACGTGCACCAATCGTCCGCTGCCTGTCATTCTGAGCGCAGCGAAGAATTCACGCGTTCGTCGATAGTACGGGAATCGAGGTCATGGATTCTTCACTGCGTTCGGCATGACAAAATTGTCTGAAGCGTTTCCTTTCGTGAATTTTCGTGTGTTTCGTGGGCAGTCCTCCGGGTTCAGCGGATTTCCCAGTTGTACGGATACTTCGAAAGCGGGCGCGATCCAGTGGCCGTGACCTGCACCACGTCTTCCCATCGGCAGCCGCCGAGTCCGGGATAATAGAGGCCAGGCTCCACCGTGAGCACCGATCCCTTTTTAAGCGGATACGCCACCGAGGGCGAAATGCGTCCCGGCTCGTGCACCGCCAGGCCCAGTCCGTGTCCGGTGCCGTGAAAAAAACCCACCGAACCATTTTTGCCGTGTTTCGTTTCGTAACCAGCTTCGGCAAAATAATCGGTGACGATCGAATGCACCACCCGTCCGTCTATGTTCGCGCGAATCGCCTGCCACGCGCGTTTCTGGGCCTCGCGCACGGTTTCCACCAGGCGACGCTGCACCTCGCGCGGACGGCCTTTCAAGTAAGTGCGAGTCATGTCGCCGAAATAACCGGTTGCGATGACCCGCGGAAAAATATCGATGATGATGAGTTCACCCGCGTACAGCGGCCCCGAACCCCGCTCATGCGGATCGCACGCCTGGTCGCCGCCGGCGACAATCGTGTCCTGCGGATTTCCGCCCTGCTCACGGATGGCGGTTTCCAGATTAAAACGAAGAATCTCCGACGTGAGCGGCTTGCCTTGATAATAAAGCTTCCGCCCCTTGATTCGGGCGGCACGCAGGACTTTTTCGGCAACGGCGTAACCCACCGTGCATAGACGGTTGCCTTCGCGGATACAGTCGGCTTCCGCGTCGGTTTTTATTTCCCGCTCGGGAAAAAGCATGCCGTCGGCGAACACGAGTTTCAACCCAAGGCGGGTGAGTTTCACATAGAGTCCGCTGGGAAAATCCTCCGCGACCCGGAAAACCCGCTGTCCATATTCCCGCGCGAGCAGGACAATCATCTCCGCCACGCCGGCTTTGGGACCATACTTTTCCCGGGCTTTCGCCAGGTACGCCTCGCGGGACAAGACCACGTCGAAATCGCCGGTTTTTTTTACCCGGGAAAACTCCAGCGCACTTTGCACCGTGATCTTTTTCCGCCCGGCGCCAAAGGCAATGAAGGCGTCGTGCACGGCGACGCGGCCGAAATAAAGCATGTCCGAACTGCCTTGGGTGTCAGTGTAGAGAAGCGGGGGAAACGGTGACTTTTGCACAGAGAGCGGGATTGAGTTGCGACTGCGGCCTATTAACAAGTAAGTCCCAACAAAACGCAAAAAATGTTTTCCCTCCGCGGCGCGTCCGTCCGTTCACTCCTCTTCACCGCCTTGCTGGGCCTGATTGCCGGCTGCGGCGACCCGCGTCCGAGCACCACGCCAGACGTGGCCGTCAAAACCATCGACGACCGGTTTGCCGTCAAAGTGGGCGACCGCATCGTCCAGATGCAGCTCGCCGCCTCGACCAAGGAAATGGAAAAGGGCCTGATGTTTCGCCAGTCCATGGGCACCGACGAAGGCATGTTGTTTCTCTATCGTTCACCGCAGCAGATGAATTTTTGGATGCAGAATACCGAACTCCCGCTGGACATTGGCTATTTTGACGCCACCGGCGAACTGAAGGAAATATATCCGATGTATCCCCATGACGAGCGCGCTGTGTCGTCCCATGCCCAAAACCTGCAGTTCGCCCTGGAAATGAACCAAGGCTGGTACAAGCAAGCCGGCGTTCAACCCGGAGCGCATCTCGATCTCAAGGCCATCGCCGAAGGCCTCAAAGCCCGCGGCCTCAAGCCCGCCGACTGGGGTTTGCCTGACTAGTTTACCCAACCAGTTTGACCAAACAGGTGGAACGCGACCTCCGGGCGCGTTGGGAAATTCGCGCACGCTGAAAACGCGTCCGGAGGCCGCGTTCCACCGAAGAGAACTTACGGTCAGTTCGATTGCTATATTTTTCGCTTACACTCGCAACGGAGTTGTATCAGCAGTCTCCTCCCAGCGCGCTTCCACTGATAACGTATCAACCGGGATTGGGCACACCCAGTTGCGCGCAAGCGCGCAACCTACGTGGCTTGCGAAGGTGGAACGCGCCCGGAGGTCGCGTTCC
>JBEHXD010000682.1:0-3124 GCA_048498875.1 Verrucomicrobiota bacterium | reverse complement strand
GGTGGGAAATTCATCGGCTTTCATCACCACGAAGCAGCGTTCCACCCCGGCAGGAAGACTGCCGCTTAACTCCAACAGCGCCCCGGGCGCGATTTCGAGTGTCCGTTCGGGAGTGCGCACGTTTCCGGCTTCAATCCACCAGGCACGCGTTTGCGCGGTGTCGGTGTTGTTTTTCACGAAAGCACGCCAGGTCGCGGCTCCGTCTTTCATCATTACCGTGGCACCGGCGAATCCCACATTCACCAGAGGGTGACCCACACCGATGGCGGGTTGGCCCGCGGGAACCTTCACGCGCTCGTCGCAAATAAACCAGGTCAGGCCTGTCCCCCCGGTGAGCGACCGGGCCAGACGCAAGGCAGGTTGCGCGTCGTGGGTGCCCAATTCGGGTCGCCAGAGTGTCAGGGCTGCCAGAGCGGCGCGGGAATCCGTTCCCCGGTAGAGCGGCGCCGCGTGCGCGTCGGTGGTCATGAGCACCCAATCCGTTTTTGCCGCATGATTTTCGTTTTCGTGAAAAATGCGGCTGACCGCATCCTCCACTTCGGACCGGAAGGCGGCCATGGAAGCCGAACTGTCGAGCAAAATTGCGATGGTTTGGACCGAGTCCTTGCGGACCCAGCGTGGTCCGATCAACACCCAGGTGACCAGCAGCAGGGCGAGCAACTGAAGCCACAGTGCGCGCGACGACCGCAGCCGGTCCCAGGTGCGCCCGCCTCGGGATGAAGGGGAAAGGGTTTCGATCAAAAATAGCGTGCTTGTGACGACGGGCTTTCGGAGTTGCTGAAGGAAGTGAATGGCGAGCACGACCGGCACGGCGAGGAGTGCCCACAGTCCCAGGGGATTGGAGAGTTCCGGCCACATCAGCAAACTAGGTTTGATGCTCGACCAGTCCGCGGCGCAGCGGCTCACCCGCCAACGACTCGTTGAAAAAACCTTCGCAGACCACGTTCGCAAACAGCGCGCCGCGCAGACGCGCCGCATCGCGCCAGAGTTCGAAGTGGCGGAGATAGGCGGCGCGATAGCGGACCGCGAGGTTTTGGTCGATCAGTTGCGCGCGTTTGGCGGGCCCCTCGCAATCGTGCAGTTCGATATTTCCCCGCGGGACGAGTTCGCCCTCCGACGCCAGGGCGGGTGCCAGCACGAGCGCGAGTCCGGTGCCGGAGGCCAGCGGCCCGAGCAGGGTGGCCGGCTCACCGGCGAAGAGCAGATCGGAGATCAACACCTTCAACGCATTGGCGCGCCAGGGGAGAAAGGAGGGCATCGCCGAACGGGAGGTGATGGTGGGTGATCTTTGCGGGAGTTTTGCGCGCCATTGCTCGAGATGCAGCCACGGGGTTGGCACTTCGGTAACGTGATCGCCAGTGAAGGCGTGGACGCGCACGGATGCACCAGTTTGGACGGCGCTCTGCACACAAAAGGCCAGCAGTTCGTTGGTGCGCTCCGCTTTCGCTGAGTCGAAGGTCATCGAAGGGGAGGTATCGACGGCGATATCCACCATCGGCGCCACTTCCGCGCGATAGAGCTTCATGGTCAGCTGGCCGGTGCGGGCATAGGCCGACCAGTGAATGTACCTCGGGTCGTCGCCCGGTGCGTAAACACGTTGATCGCGATAATCGATCGAACTGCCCAGGCCGGTTCCCAGCCAGTTGCCCTGCGCGCCTCGCCACGACTGTCGTCCGAACGGCAGTCGAAAGAGGCGGACCGCAGCACTGGCGGCGCGGAGCGAAGCAGAAGCGGATTGGCTCATCGGCTGACGGCGGGCGCCTCGTGATTCGAGTTTTGTCCAGTATCGAAACGCTTAAGGTAAGCCCAATAGGATCGCGATTGGCGGTAAACCAATCCGACGCATACGAGGGTAGCGATCAATTGCCCGTAGAATATGCCCGACCCCAAACCACTTTTCTTCATGGACTCTCCGCCACCGAGCCAAAAACTCGACACCGGGAGCACGTGACAAACGGCATCGAGCGCCTTGGCGAGCGCATGATTCTCCAGATAGGCGGTCGAGCTGTTGGCGGAAAGCATACTCACCACACCGAAAAGTGCCTGGAGTACAAAATAAGCGGTGCTCGCCATTCGCAGACCGCTGGCCGCCGGCAAAAAGGAGAGCAGCAACGCGGGGAGTACGAGAGCCTGCCAGGCCAGGGCCATAAACCATAGCCACATGTGGGCGGGCGTATCCGGCGGCCGAAAATCTGGAAAAACCCAGCCTGCGAGGCCGTAGAGGAGAAGAATGGCCGCGGCGTAGAGCGCGGCGCTGGGCCAGCCTGGCAGGACAAATCTTCCGATCACCGAACCCCATGCTCCGCGCCGGCCCCATGGCCGCCAGTGGGAATTCATGGGTGGGCAGTCGTGAGCCATTTCCAGTCCGCAAACAAATAGTATCACGACCAGTCCGACGACCATGGCAACTTGGGCATCGATCAACCAAAAGGACATGGCGGCAATCAGTCCGCCGACCAGTAACAGCGCGAAGGCCCGGGCCAGTTGGGCATGATTTTCGGCCCGGGGTGCCAACCGCCGAACGGCGAGTCCCAGAAACGCCAGCACCAACAAGACGGTGACGAGAAAATGAGTGCCGAGCGCCCCGGCGATGAGGGCTCGCGGACCGGCCATGCCCATCCCGCGAGGCGCACCCGAAAGGGACAGAAGGGATGAAAGCCCCAAACCCTGCCCAATCAGCACGGCGACGATGGGCAGAAGCACCCGCAGTAATTTGGGCAACGTGGAAATCCAGAGTGCCGCTGCCACCAACGTGGTGCTCAGCAGGGCAAAATGCGCCATCAACACCAGGTCACCGGTGAGATCGACCGCGCCGAAAAAATACCGGGCCACGCCATAGGGCAGGACGGCGATGAGAAACAAAAGCGCCTGGGCGGTCAGCGAGTTCCATTTTCCCAACACGATCCGCCAGCCGGTCAACCGGGTCAGCACCAGCAGATCGAGGGTGCGGCTGTCCATTTCCGTCCGTAGTGCGCCGAGTCCCCGCCAGGGTATGACGAGAAGCAGTACGACGTTGAGCAGACACAAGAAAATGGCGTTGAGGGCGGAAAACGTGGTGCGGTCGCCGGACGCCGCGTTGATTTCAATCGACCACCAGAAAGCGATGACGGCGATGGCGTGAAAC
>JBEHXD010000681.1:0-3128 GCA_048498875.1 Verrucomicrobiota bacterium | reverse complement strand
GCTCAGCCGAGCTGCGAGTTCGAGCAATTTCAGCCACCACGGGTCGGCCAACGGCACTCCCTGGGAATGCGGCGATAACTCGCCCAGCCCGATCAGTCCGTCATCGGTGGCGCGCCGGACTTCCGCCAGGGATTCCGCGCCCGCCGCAGGATGCACCGTGGCGAAGGCGGCGAGCCGGTCCGGATGCGCCTGGATGCAATCCGCATAAAACCGGTTTTGCTCCACGCAGGTCGCGTGATTCTCCCAGTACCAGCCCAGTAAAATCGCTTTTTCCACGCCGCCGGCGTCCATGTGACGGAGCAATTCGTCCAAGGAGGAGAAGCCCTGAACAAGCCGGCCGTTTTTGCGACGCCGCGTACACAGCGTCGTCCAGTGCTTTTCGCCCTGTGCCGCCGCCCACGCAATTGGCTCGCGCCCTGCTTCCGGCGGATAAAGATGCACATGAGCGTCAATCACTCGCATGACAGGTGGAATTTTGCTTTTACTACGCCTGTTCCCTCCCCACCCCGCAAGCTGAGAACTCTATGCTGAACCGCATTTTCAAACTCGACCGGCACGGCACGACTGTCGGACGTGAACTCCAGGCCGGTCTTACGACCTTCGCCGCCATGGCGTATATCCTCGCGGTGAATCCGGCAATTCTCGCCAACGCCGGCATGGACAAAGGCGCGCTGGTCACGGTGACGGCAATCACTGCGGCACTCGCCACGGCCTTGATGGCGTTGCTGACCAACTATCCCATCGCGATGGCACCGGGCATGGGCATCAACGCTTTTTTCACGTTCACGATTTGTTTGGGCAAGGGACTGCCGTGGTCGGAGGCACTCGGCATGGTGTTCGTCAACGGCATCATTTTCCTCACGCTGTCCATTTCCGGCGTACGCGAAAAAATCATCGCGGCGATACCCCACCCGCTGAAAATCGCCGTCACCTGCGGCATTGGCCTCTTCATCGCCTTCATCGGACTGAAAAATGGCGGCGTCATCGTGGCCAACCCTGCGACTTTCGTCGGCGCCGGTGATTTCTCCTCGGGTCCGGTTGCGCTCTGCTTGGTGGGAATATTGCTCACCATCATCCTCGTCGCCCGGAGCGTGCCCGGGGCCATTGTGTTGAGCATGGCGATTGTCACCGCCCTCGGCCTCTTTGTGCCGGCCGGCGCCGGTGGCAGGGTGACGCAATTGCCGTCGAGCTTGATCGCCTTCCCGCAATCCGCGTCCCCGGTATTTTTTAAGCTCACGTTTCACTTCCTGACGAGCTGGGCGGCGTTTTCCACCGCGCTACCGCTGATTCTCACGTTGCTGCTGGTGGATATGTTCGACAACATCGGCACGCTTATCGGCGTCACCAAGCGCGCGGGGTTGCTCGCCGCTGATGGCACGCTCCCACGCGCCGGGCGGGCATTGCTCGCCGATTCAATCGCCACGATTGCGAGCTCCCTGTTCGGCACTTCGACCGTGGTCAGCTACATCGAGTCCGCCTCAGGCGTGGAGGCGGGCGGCCGCACCGGTCTCACCTCCCTGACGACGGCGATTTTTTTCCTGCTCGCGCTGCTGTTCACGCCATTGATTCTGATTGTGCCCGCGGCTGCCACCGCCCCTGCGCTTGTCGTCGTCGGCATTTTCATGATGCAATCGGTGATCGAGATCCCGATGACGGATTTCCGGGTCGCTGCGCCCGCGGTGCTGACGATCTTCGCCATTCCGCTTACATTCAGCATCGCTGAGGGCATCGGCCTGGGCTTGATCGCTGCCGCGACGCTTGCGCTCGGGCTTGGCAAACCGAGGTCTTTGACGGTGGTGGGATATATTGTCGCCGCCGTTTTTTTCCTCCAATTCTTCAAGCTCTGGCCGTTCAGCGGATGAGGGTTTCATCGCCGTCGATTTCACGTAAGGGTTAATCATGCGCCAAATACTCTCGTTCCTGGGTTTAGCCTGTACGGTCGCGTTGGCGTCAGCAGGCGACTTCTCTGCCCGCTTTGAGGAAATCAAACGCCAGGCCACACCGACCGA
Organism: Verrucomicrobiota bacterium; assembly: GCA_048498875.1. GTDB lineage: Bacteria > Verrucomicrobiota > Verrucomicrobiia > Opitutales > Opitutaceae > Lacunisphaera. Next base: position 1,119 of record JBEHXD010000681.1, on the reverse strand, counting down.
GCTTTACGCATTTCTATACGCGCTGCCCAAAGGCGGTGATTTGCACAATCATCTCGGTGGTGCCATCCGGGCGGAGTGGTGGTATGCCGCGGCCACCGATCCCGCCCGCAATGGCGGCGATGTTTTCTACACCCGGATAAAATTCTCAGCGGGAATCGACACGGGTGTGCCGCTCGTGCTTTTCCAGACCATTCGTCGCGCCACCCATGCCCGCCTGAACAGCGCGGAACAGGCGGACTATGCGAGACTGGATCAATTATCCGCGGAGCAAAAACAAGCCTGGCTGGATTCATTGCGCCTCGACCGGCCGGGAGAAGGCCGCGACGAATTTTTCAACTGGATCTGGCCGCGCACCGGACAGCTTCACCAAAACATGCATGTCGTGGCCGAGACGCTGGTGGACACCATGAAGGCCTACGGGGCGGAAGGCCTGCGCTATCTGGAAACGCAGCAGGGCGCGCTCAATTTCACGGACAACGATGGGAACCTGATCCCCGCCGAAACCGCCGTGGATTTTATTCGCACGCGGCTCAACCAGCCGGACGCGCTGGCCACGGGAGTCACCGTGCGTTTTCAGCTCACGGTGCTGCGTTTTCTCCCCAATGCCGAACAGCAGCTCGAAAAACTTTATGAGTTTGTCGACGGCCACCGCGATCTGTGGGTCGGGCTGAACATGGCCGGAATCGAGGAGAACGGCCACGGCTATCCCGCAAGGTTCCTCGAGAAGTTCCGGCAACTGCGGCGGATTTATCCCACGCTCGCCCTCTCGATTCATGCGGGCGAAATGGACGGACCTGACCAGCATATCCGCGACACCCTTTTGCTCGGGGCCACACGCATCGGCCATGGCGTGAATCTGATCAAGGATCCCGACACGCTGCTGCTGTTGCGCAACAGCCAGTATCTCGTCGAAATTAATCTGATTTCCAACCGCCTGTTGGAATACACCCCGGATCTGAGCGCGCATCCGTTTTCCGAATACCTGCGAACCGGTGTCCCGGTGTGCCTCAACACCGACGACCGCGGCATGTGGGACAGCAACATGACGGATGAATACTACACGGCGGTCACCACCTATCATTTGTCCTGGGACGAGCTGGTGCAACTCGGACGAAACAG
>JBEHXD010000680.1:0-3134 GCA_048498875.1 Verrucomicrobiota bacterium | reverse complement strand
TGCCCGCGAGTGCGACGCTTGAACAGCAAGCCGCGTTGTTGCGGCAGGTCGCCGCGGATCGCAGCAAGCCCTCAAGTCTCGCGTCCAATCTCGATTATCTCGGCAGCCTGCTCGACCGCATCAAGGTACGTATGCCACCCGAGGCGTGGCAGATTTTGCGCCAGATGCGCCGCCGCCCGGCGGTGCTCGACACGGCCGCCTGCTCGGCGTTGCAGCAACAACTCACGGCGTTCGAAGGCCTGACCGCGGAAGCGATGCCGCGCGACACTGCGTGGCGCTTCCTGGATCTCGGCCGGCGGATCGAACGCGGCGCGCAATTGTTGTCGCTGCTGAGCGGACTGCTCCATCCCTACGATGGCAGCGCCCCGACTGAATTCCGGCTGCAAACCGTGCTGCACCTCGCGGACTGTCTCTCCACCTATCGCAGCGTTTTCCACGGTTCGCTCAACACCGAGGCGGCGCTCGACTGGCTGTTTCATTCGCCGGAAAATCCCCGCGGCCTGCATTTCCAGATCGAGCACATCAACGATCACCTTGGCCTGCTGCCGGAGGAACTCGCGCCCCAGGCCGTCGCGGCGATGCGCAGCCACGCCTTCCGCATGCTCAGCGACGTGCGCCTGGCGCATCTCGACGAACTCGCCGCCGATCCGATCAAGGCCAATGCCCTCTTTCTGGAATTGAGGAAGGGACTCGCCGACATGAGCGACCGCCTCACCCAGATTTATTTCTCGCACGCATTCGCCCATTAGAAGCCATGCTGACCATTCGCATCACGCACGAAACCACCTACCAGCACGCCGGACCGGCGACGGCGGCCTGGCAGATGTTGCAGTTGCAACCGCGGAATGAACCCGCGCAGGAATGCCTGGACTTTCAGCTGGAGATCACGCCTTCCGCGCCCGACCTGACGACCCGCACCGATTATTTTGGCAACACCCGGCATTTCTTTTCCGTCCGCGAACCGCATCGCGAGTTGTCGATCACCAGTCGCAGCACCGTGCGCCGCAGCCATGAGGCGGGCCCGCTGCCCGGAATCACCGCACCTTTGAAGGCTGCGCGGGCCCATGTCATCGCGGGCATTCGCGACCGCGGGCAATTCGAGTTGGAGCAATACCTGCACGCCAGCGCCCAAGTCCCACTGCTCGAAGGAACGGCCACGCTGGCGGAAGGATTGGACACGGAAAACCTGCCGCTGATCGACTGGATCGCGGCGCTGGGAAAAAAGTTCTCCGAGACGTTTGTGTTCGATTCGAAAGCCACCGACATCAGCACGCCGCTGACCACCGTGCTGCAAACCCGGCGCGGGGTTTGTCAGGACTTCACGCACTTGTTCATCAGTTGCGTGCGCCAGCACGGACTGCCGGCCGCGTATGTCAGCGGTTATCTGCTGACGAATCCGCCGCCCGGCCAGCCGCGTCTGATTGGAGCGGATGCGATGCACGCGTGGGTTTCCGTTTTTGTACCGGAAGTGGGCTGGGTCGATTACGATCCCACCAATCACTGCTTCATCGGCGACGGCCATCTCGTCGTCGCCCGCGGCCGCGATTACGCCGACGTCAGTCCCACCCGCGGTGTGTTCAGCGGCGGCGGAATCCACCGGTTGAAAATCGGCGTGACGGTCGAGCCGGAGGAGGAAACCAGGTAGGGCGGATTATCCTTAATCCGCCGTCAGGATTTCCATTTTCCCAAACAACTTTTGAGAAATGTTCGAATCCGGCACGTGATTGACCCTCTCCAGCGTGATCGTGCGTCCCGGCGGATTAAGGATAATCCGCCCTACCTTGGTTCTGCGGGTTTGCGAATGCGTGCGTCATGGCTAAATAAAAATCCATGAGCCCCTCCTTCCTTGTGCGCAGCGTCGTGATCGTTGCGTTGCTGGCTTCTCTCCCCTGCGCCCGAAGCGCCGACACCAATCCCACCCAGGAACGCGCCGACCGGTTTCTGGCGCTGGTGAATGCCGGTTACCAGGCGCTGTATCGCGTCAATAACAACGCCCAGTGGGACGCCCTGACGGATGTCTCGCCAATCCACGACGCCGCCTCGGAAGTTGCGGGCAACGCCTACGCCGCGTTCAACGGCAATCCCGCCATCATCAGCGAAGCGAAGTCACTTTTGTTTCGCCGCGGAGAACTCAACGCCCTCACGGTGCGCGAGCTTGAGCACGTGTTGCTCAACGCCGCGGAAGGCCCGATGACCAATCCCGACCTGGTGGCCGCGCGCATCGCCGCGGAAACCGCGCAGGCGTCCACGCTCAACGGCTTCGAGTTCAAGCTGCATGGAAAACCGATCACGGTAAATGAAATCGACAACCTGCTCACCTCGAGCACCGACCTCGCCGAGCGCCAGGCGGTGTGGGAGGCGTCGAAGGAATCGGGCAAGGCACTCAAGCCCGGCCTGGTCAAACTGCGCGACCTGCGCAATGGCGTGGCGCGGGAAGTAAATTATCCCGATTATTTCGCGCTGCAGGTGGCGGGCTACGGCATGACGACGGACGAAATGATCAAACTTAACGACGACTTCATGCGCGAACTGAGGCCGTTGTACCTGCAACTGCACACTTGGGTGAAATACAAGCTCGCCGAAAAGTACCATCAACCCGTGCCGAAGCGAATTCCCGCGCACTGGATCAACAATCGCTGGGCGCAGGAATGGGACGGTTTGTCCGAGGGCGCCGACCTTACGCCCTTCTTCAAGGAACGCACACCCGAGTGGATCGCCCGCAGCGCGGAACGGTTTTATGTCGGCCTCGGCTTTGAAAAGCTGCCGGAATCCTTCTGGAAAAAATCCGACCTCTATCCCGTACCCGCCGGGAGCACGCGAAAGAAAAACACCCACGCCTCCGCCTGGCATCTCGATTTGCAAAACGATCTGCGCTCGCTGCAGTCCATTGAAAACACGCCCTGGTGGTTCAAGACCGCGCATCATGAGTTCGGCCACATCTATTACTTCCAAAGCTACACCCGTGACGATGTGCCGCCTTTGCTGCGCACCGGGGCGAATCCGGCCTTCCACGAGGGATTCGGCGAACTCACGGCACTCGCCGCCGGCATGGCTCCCTACCTGAAATCCCTCGGGGTGCTGCCGCCGGAATTCAAGGTCAATGAAACCGCGTTCCTGCTCAACGACGCGCTGGG
>JBEHXD010000679.1:0-3144 GCA_048498875.1 Verrucomicrobiota bacterium | reverse complement strand
AAGAATTCCATCGCGGTCGCACATGACGAGGTCGCGCACACCGCCGCGCAGGAGAATGCGGGCGATGGCTGTGCCTGCTGCGCCCGCGCCGCAAATCACGATCCTGAGCCGCTGCAGGTTCAGCCGGATGAGCCGGGTGGCGTTGAGCAACGCGGCCAAAACCACGACCGCCGTGCCGTGTTGATCATCATGAAAAACCGGAATATCGAGTTGCTCCTGAAGTTTGCGCTCAACCTCGAAACAGCGCGGAGCGGAAATGTCCTCTAGGTTGATTCCCCCAAACCCGACCGACAAATTTTTGACGGTCGCCACAATCTCGTCGGCGTTTTTCGTGCGGAGGCAGATTGGGTAGGCGTCAATCCCCGCGCATTCATTGAACAGCATCGCCTTTCCCTCCATCACCGGCATGGCGGCTTCCGGTCCGATGTCGGCGAGACCGAGCACGGCCGTGCCGTCGCTGACGACGGCCACGGAATTGCTCTTAATCGTGAGTTGCCAAGCTTTGCGCGGGTCTGCCGCGATCGCCTCGCATACCCGCGCCACGCCGGGCGTGTAAGCCATCGAGAGGGCGTCCCGCGTCGTCAGCGGGACTTTGTTTTGGATGGAAATTTTGCCGCCCAGGTGCAGCAGGAAAACGCGGTCGGAAACATTGACCACCTTGACGTGCGCGAGCCGCCGCAGCGCCGACACGATTTTGTCCTGATGCGCTTCATTGCGCGCACGCACGGTGATGTCGCGCGTCATCACCTTCGCATCCGGCATCACGATGTCCACTGCACCCAAGTCGCCGGCTTGATCGCCAATTGTGTTTACGATCCGGGCGAATGTCCCAATCCGATTCGGATAGGCTAGTCGCATGGTGAAGGTGTAGCTGACCGAAGGCGATGGCTGAAATGGCTTCATATTCTCGTGCCGCTACGCAAGCGGCCTGCCATTTCCAGCGATTCTGCCCTAAGTCATTGTTCCGTATCAGAGATGGTTTTCAACGCCGCACGACCCGGCAACCTCTGAACACAGGAAATCATCCGTCAGGTGCAACAATTGCGGCTGGTTTCAGCAAATTCTGCGCTATTCAATTCTTCACCGGCCATATGACCCGCATGCGACCTAGCTTCGGAATCTTTTGCGTCATCTGGATTCGCCGGCTCGATGTCACTCGGCGTTAGTTCTGCAAAGTGCTAAATTCGTTTTGCGGCACTTTCCCAAAAGATTTCAGAGGGCGAAAAATTCATGAGAAGGTCGGTCAAAATACCGGAGCGATTATTGGCTTGCGGCGGGGTATTGCCGGGCGGTGAGAGGTGGCGAGTGTCGAGAGTTTTCCAAGATCGAGTAGGCCGGCTTGGGCCTCGTTCGCCGCAGCCGGGTGTCCATGATGCGCCCCTCCAGCGCCGGCAAGGACACTACGCCTGCGGCGTTCCTCCTTGCCTGCGCCTCCGGGGCGGAAATGCAGGAGACGCGAATCGTCGCTCGGCCAGTCACCGTAGAGGCGGAGACATGAACCGCATGTGGATAGGCGTCTAATCCCTCTTGATCTGACGCGAAAACAACCCATTTTTCCCGTCAACGATCAAATGAGTAAGAAGACACAAACGATTGATTACCTTGTTCGTAGCCGAATCTATGGACATGGCAGGGGTTGGGTCTTCACGCCAAGGCATTTCCAGCGGATAGGCAGCGCGGCCGCGATCGAATCCGCGCTGCGACGGCTCAGACAACAGGATGTCATCCGTAAACTCAGCCGGGGGCTCTACGATTACCCCGTGCAGCATCCTGTGCTCGGCACCGTCGCTCCTTCCGCCGATGCGATTGCGCGCGCCTTGGTGGGGCGCGACGCCATCCGCCTCCAACCTGCGGGCGCCTATGCCGTCAACGTGCTCGGGCTCTCCGAACAGGTGCCATCGCGCATCGTCTTTCTTACCGATGGTCCAACTCGTAAGATAAAAATTGGAAAGCAGGAGATCATCCTGAAGCGAACCGTTCCGCGGAACATGGCGGCTGCCGGCCGCAAGAGTGGCACGTTGATCGAGGCGCTTCGCTATTTGGGAGAAAAACACGTGGACGATCGGGTGTTGAGCATTGTTCGCCGTCAGATCGCCGACGAAGATCGCCCCATCCTTCGCAAAGACATCCTTCATGCTCCCGCTTGGATTGCCGACTTGCTGCGTCCCATGACCGAGCCGGCGTCCGTATCTTGAATACGTTCCTCAAACTCCCGGCTGACGAACGGCGGCTCGCGTTCCAGCAGGTCGAGTCGCAGCTGGGCTTGCAGGCCGTCAGCGTGGAAAAGGATTTCTGGGTTTGCTGGACGCTGCGGACGCTTTTCGCGATGTCCGGCGTCGGCGATCACCTCACCTTCAAGGGCGGCACCTCGCTTTCGAAAGCGTGGAAATTCATCCAGCGCTTTTCCGAGGACATCGACTTGGTTGTGGACAAAGATATCCTCGGATTCGGCGGCGATGCCGCCCCGGATCGGGCTTCCAGTAACAACAAGCGCAGAGAGCGTTTGGAAAATCTCATGGAGGCGTCGCGTCAGTGGGTGCAGGGCACGCTGCAACCTGCGCTTCATGCCAGTCTGACGGCGGCGTTGGGCGAAGCTGGCTGGAATCTCGAAGTCGATCCCGACATGGCCGACGGCCAGTGCCTGCTTTTTCATTATCCGTCTGTCTTTAGAACGACCAGCGCCGGCTACGTGCGCCCGGTCGTGAAAATCGAACTCGGCGCGCGTTCGGACGACTGGCCACACGAGACGATCGCGATCCAGCCCTACGTCCTCGAACTGTTCCCTGTCTTGGACCATGATGCCGTGTTCCCCGCCCGGGTTCTCGCCGCGGAACGGACCTTCTGGGAAAAAGCCTGCTTGCTGCACGAGGAAACGTTCCGGCCGGCGGACAAGCCGCGCCGGAAACCGCGCATGGCCCGCCACTACTACGACCTCTGGTGCCTCCTGCGCGCCGGGGTGGGTGCGCGTGCCTTGGCCAACCACGCTCTTTTCGAGCGCGTCGCCGAGCATCGGGAAATCTTCTTCCGCTATTCGTGGGTGGATTATTCGACACACAAGCCCGGCACGTTTCGGCTGCTGCCCGCCGTTTCTGAGTTCGTGACCTCAAGGTAAGGTTCTATTACGCTACAGGGGCAGAGGAGGCG
>JBEHXD010000678.1:0-3144 GCA_048498875.1 Verrucomicrobiota bacterium | reverse complement strand
CCCCAAAGAGCGGCGCCGCCAGGAACTGGCAGAAGGCATAAACGGAAACCAGCCCGCCCAACACCGCCGCCACCCGCGCCTCCGGCACATATTTCCCAATCAAAAACGGAAACAGCGGAAACACGATGGTCATCCCCACCGCGTTCAGCGTGGTGAGTCCAATCACGATCCAGAGGCTCCATTGCTTATTCATGTTCACGAAGAGACAGATTACCTCGGGGTCCCCAAGGTATTACAAGCTTGGTTGTGGCGGCGAGACCAGGCTTCGATTCTCGGCTCATCTATCACCGACCGCATCCCGACTTTTTTGGATGGCGTGAATACGTTTTGCGTGACTGAGAGGTGGCAGCATCGCCTTGATAGTCGACCACCCGGGTCTTGATAACGAGTGCAGGCATCTCATAGATACGTGTGGACAAATCGAGGACCTGGCCAGTCAGCTAGCACACCCCAATGAAAACGCGCCCCGGCTCCCACCTTACACCCCTGTTTTACGATCTAGGTGCAGCCCCTTTTCAAAAGCTGACGCGTGAGTTGCTGCACCATGAGCCGGATATCGAGAAAGCTGACGAATACGGACGCAACGGCCAAGGAAAAAGGGGGATTGACGCGCTGGCGGTTCGGAAAGCGGGCGGAATCGAGGTCGGCCAGAGTAAATGTGGAGTAGGGTTTACACCCAAGAAAGTCCGCATGGCTGCGGACAAATTTTTTGAATTTTGGGATTTTTGGAAAGATAAGGACGTCAGACGGTTCGTACTCTTCATCGCGGCGGAGATTCTGGACACCAAAGTGACTGACGAGGAACTGGCTCAACGAGCACGGTTCGCAAAGCACAATATCCGCTTTGAGATTTGGAACGGCGCGGTCATCAAAAGCAAGCTCCGCGCCCACCGGGCAATCGCCAGCAACTACATTCAGTCGGCGGAAATCGTTGATTCGATCTGCGGGAGGAGCGGTATCGATCCAAGCTTGCAGGCTGGCATGGAGACGATGGCGAGACGGATGGGGGTCTACAGTGCGGAACTCGAAGGCTTGAAGGGCAAGGAACTGGAAGCCCTCCGCGATCTGAGTCGAATTGGTGAACAGTCGAAGGCACTAGCCGGAGCGGAAGCGATGCAAAGATCCACCCTATGGCCAGATTATTCCATAAAGTTCCGGGCTAGAGTGTTGAGATTCACTGCCGCGGTTCACCTCAATCTACGCCGAGATCCTCGGGAGGCCGCGGCGTTGGTGGCGCGAGCAAGGGAGATCGACCCGACCGGAGATTTTCAGGTGATCGATGCCTACCTCCGTTATTGCGAGAAGGACGCGGCAGCAGCTATCGATCTCGTTTCCGTGCCAGCGAGTGCGGAAGCACGGAATCTTCGATGGGCGCTCCTTTTGGAGACCGGGCGCAAGGATGACTTAGTGAGGGAGGCAGCCGCCCCGCAAACCTTCCTGGAGGATGCCGAATGGCACCGGCTCCTGGCATTGCTCGCGATCGGGCGGGGCGAAGTCCCTGCGGCCAAACTCGCCATCCGCAAGGCGCTGGATCTCGCGCCGACAAACCGCACAGTTCTGCATGCGTCGGCCATCACCAATTATTACGCGAGCCTCTCCCCGGCAGCGCTGGAAAACTGCAGGCTGAGCTGGCCCGCGCCGGTCCCTTGGACGATGGTGAAGCGTGATTCCGAATCGGTTGCTCTACTCGAATCGGCGGCAAAGATTTTCTCCGACCAGGCTTCGCATCTGGATTGCCCGGCTGCAGAAAGGGAGAACGCCGAAGTTTGGCAGGTAGCCTGTCGGGCGTGCATCGACACAAAGCAGGGCGAGGCTGCAGCCCTCGTGGAAAGGGTGCTGAAAGCGAATCCCGCCAATTACGGCGTAGTTGTTTGGGCACTTTTCCGCGAATACACCGTTGATTTGCCGGGAGTCCTTGTGGCGCTCCAAAATCTCCTGCGCAACCAGAAGCAGAACATCGAACTGTATTTCGGTGCATGGTCGGTGATCTACACAATGCGGGATGCACGGGCGGGAGAGGCCGCCGTAGATGAGGCGAAGGTATTTTTCGAGCAGTCGGGGCACTCTGACATCTGGCTCTTTCACAAGGTGCAGTTCGTCGCGATGGGGGAGAACCTGCCAGAGGCGCAGAAGCTGGCTGCAAAGTTGGTGGATCCTAATCTTCGCGAGGCGGCCGACTCCTGCCTCCGTCGAGGCGTCCTTCAAACGAAGGAGGCGATGAAATCCCAAGCGGATCGCCTTGCCAGCGAGTTTTCAACTACTGGCAAAATGCGCAGTCTCCTCGACTGTTGTGAGTTGCGCCTTCGTCTCGGGGACTACGCGTTTGTCTCGAGTCACGCAGTGCAACTGGTCGAGGGCGTAGGGACCGCCTCCGCTCTGCGGATGGCGCTGGAAGGCGCACACAAAAACGGGGACCATCCGCGCTGTCTCTCCCTGCTACGGGACCACCAGAAGCTGTTCCGCGACGGCAGGCTTTCGCCGGACGTTCGGGCCTTGAGGGCGGTCGCCCAGCACAAGCAGGGCGATTGGGCGGAAGCGCTCCAGGAAGCCGAGAGCATTCACCGGGAGGCGCGTTCGCTCGATACGTTCTTCAACCTCTTCCAGCTCCTCCAAAAAAGTGGTGACACCCGCCGCTGTGCGACGCTCGCTCGAGAATTGCTTGGATGGCGCGCGGCCAAACCGGCCCATTTGCTGCAGGCTGCCTCAGTCGCGCACCTGCATGATGTGTCGCTCGCAAAACAGCTTTGGCTGAGGGCGAATCAACCGCCGATCAAGAATCTCACTCTGGCCGGTGCGTCGATGGAATTGGCATTCCGACTCGGAATGGGCGCTGAAGGAGATGCATTGATGAAGCGGCTGACAGCCGCCGCGGCGAAGGGCAAAGGCCCACTCCAGATGAAGACGATGGACGAGCTGGTTGGCATGATGAAGGCCAATCAGAAGCATGCCGAGGAACTCAACCAAAAGTATCAAAAAGGGGAGTTACCGGTTCACCTGCTGTCTGAGCAGTTGGGTATAGCAGTTTCAACACTTTACCACGCCCAGTTGGTATCGAATCGCCAGGAGAAAAATCTGTTTCGCTCGCCGATCGTTTTCGTCCGGGCGGGCAATCGCCCGCTCCTCGAGGCAAAGAAGCATCGTTTG
>JBEHXD010000677.1:0-3146 GCA_048498875.1 Verrucomicrobiota bacterium | reverse complement strand
ATCGGCGAGGAACGGACCTTCGAGGTGGACGTGGTGCCGCCGCGGCTGTTCAAGCGCGAGATCGTGCGCCCGAAGTTCCGGCGCAAGGCCGACAAGACACAGGCCCCGCTGGTGGCGCTGGCGCCGCCACGGCCGGTGGCGGGTGGCTATGCCTCGGCGGGACGGTTGGCCTGGATCGCCCTTTCCAAATACGTCGATCACCTCCCGCTGTTTCGTTTGGAGCAGATGTCGGCGCGGTGGGGCGCGGAGCTGCCCCGCCAGAGCATGGTGGACTGGATCCGGATCACCGCCGAATGGCTGGAGCCGATTTACCGCTGCATGCATCATGATCTGTTGACCGGCGGCTACGTCCAGGCGGACGAAACGCCGGTGAAATGCAATGACCCCGACCAAAAACGCGGCGGCACCACGCAAGGTTACCTGTGGGTGCTGAGTCGGCCCGGAGGCGACGTCGTCTTTGATTGGCGCCTGTCGCGCCGCCATGGCGAACTGACGAGTCTGCTGACCGACGATTATCAAGGCATCCTCCAATCCGACGGCTATGAAGCGTATGCCAGCTATGCGCGGACGCATCCTCGCGTCGTGTGGGTCGCTTGCTGGGTGCATGCGCGCCGAAATTTTTTCGAAGCGCAGGCGGAAGCCCCGAGAGTCGTGCGGGTGGTGCTGCGGCTGATCGCCCGGCTCTATCGGTTCGAACGCGAGTGGGATGACGAGAAGATCGGACCCGCGGAGCGGACCAAACGGCGCGCCACGCACTTCACGCGCACTTTGGCTTGGCTGCGCGCCCTGGCGCTGCAGCAGCGGGAGCGGGTGTTGCCGCAATCCCTGCTGGGCAAAGCCTGCGATTATCTGCTGGGGCATTGGGAGCCATTGACCGCCCATGTCCGGCACGGACAGACTAAGCTGGACACCAATTTGATCGAGAACGCGATCAGACCATCGGCCATCGGAAAGAAAAACTGGCTCTTCATCGGTCATCCCGACGCCGGTCAGCGCTCGGCGATCATTTATTCGATTGTGATCTCCTGTCGCCGTCACGGGAAAGACCCCTTCGCTTATCTGCGCGACGTCCTCACGCGCCTCCCGGCTATGAGCAACCAGGACAACCTCGCTCCGCTGCTCCCCGTGAACTGGCAGCCAGCGTGACCTTCGATTAGCAATCGTTACCATGGAGTGATCTCATTGGTAACGAGCTTCGGTTAGTGATCGTAACGATCAAGATCGAGACGGGAGGCACCCAGCCGGTCGTTTACGGTTATTTACTCCATTCGTCCGCCAGCGCCTCGGCTCGGCTTGCTTGAGCACGATGGCGACGGCGGCGTCCTGGCCTGCATGAGGCCGTGTCCCTGCATCGGCTTGTCGGCATACATTGTGTGCAGGCAGGGCGCGTCAAAGCCGGCGTAAACCAATTCCTAGATCTCGCCACCCACGCCTTTGAACTTTTCCACGAATCCCGCGATTTTTTGAAAAACCCTTTGCTTCAGTGTGAGATACTTAGGGCTCAGCGGACTCATTTTGGGCAGGATGCTGTTGAGTTCGGTGCCATTCTCGCTGGCGTATTCGCGCTTGAGTGAGGTTAGGAGATAACGCTTGGCGGCTTCCTCGTTGAGGCTTTCGGACTGGATGAGCGTTTGCGCTTCTCGCTTCTGTTCGCTTTGGGCGTGGGCAAAGAAGGCTTCAATGATACTCGCTTTGTCGCGGAACTTATCGAGATCGGCCTGATTGATAAAATCGACTACCAAACTCTCTTTGGCGCGGTTCCCGATGCTGGCGCGGATCACGCGGCGCACGTCTTCGATCAGGGCCCCCTTGTCTTTGAACTTCTGGTTCTTCTCAAAAATCAGTTCGAGGATGTAATCTAGATTGATCTCCTGCGATTTTAGTAGGTCGATCTCAAAGACCACGTCGCCCCAATCCACCGTGCTGTTTTGCTTCTCTTTGCCTTCCTTCTCGCGGCGCAGCCAGTCTCGGATGTCGTTGTAAGTGGAGCGGTAATCCTGCACTTTGCGCTCCGGCAAAACCTCCGTTGCCGTGAGCTTTGCCAGATCCTCGGCGCTCAGGTAGCGCTGTGCCTTGAAGGCTTCGACCGCCACCGTATCATGCGGGTCGACTTGTTGCCACGCTTTCAGACTGACGAACTCATCGAAGTTCTGGAGCGCGTTTTCGATCTTCAAATATTCCCCGAAGAGTTTCGCAAAAGTCTTTTTGTCGGCTTCTTTCTGTATGTTGGCAGGGTCGGGGAAACGCTCTTTCAGCTCCGCAACTACTTCTACAAAACCACGCCTTGCCTCACCGGTGGCCACTTCGGTGAAGCCTTCCATGTATTCCTTGTAGCTCTTTTCTAGGACGACGTTTTTGGTGTTCGCATCTCCGAACAAGGTGATTGCATCAATCGTCGCCTGCTCCAAATCGCGGAACGTGATGATGTTCCCGAAGGTCTTGGTTGCGTCAAAGATGCGGTTGGTGCGCGAGTAAGCCTGGACCAGGCCGTGGTAGCGCAGGTTTTTGTCGACGAATAAGGTGTTGAGCGTCGGCGCATCGAAGCCGGTGAGAAACATGCCCACGACAATCAGCAAGTCCACTTCCTGCCGCTTCACACGCTGGGCAAGGTCGCGGTAGTAATTTTGGAAGCCGTTGCTATCGACGCCGAAGTTGGTTTTGAAAAACGCGTTGTAGTCGGCGATGGCTGCGCTCAGGAATTCCTTGGCGCTGCTGTTCAGGGCGGAGACCTCGAAACTTTCGTCGGGGATGGTGCCTATAGCTTCCTGCTCCTCATTGGCGGCAAAGGAGAAGATCGTCGCCACTTTGAGCGGCCGCTCGCTACCGCTTTGCACAGCTTTGAAGGTCTCGTAGTAAAGCTTGGCGGCATCCACGCTGCTCACCGCGAACATGGCGTTGAAACCCTTGCCGCCCGCTTGCAGACGGTGAGTCTTTTGGCGGTAGTTATTCAGGATGTAGTGGCTGATCTCCTTGATGCGATCCGGGTGCAGCAGGGCTTGGCGGTTTTCGGCGGCGTTGAGTTTGTCGGTGTCCTGTTCGGTTTCGATGGCCTTGAAGCGCGGGCGCACGTCGTTGTAGTCCACCTTGAACTTCAGCACCTTTTCATCGCGGATGGCATCGGTAATGACGTAGGAGTGCAGCTCACG
>JBEHXD010000676.1:0-3170 GCA_048498875.1 Verrucomicrobiota bacterium | reverse complement strand
GAAAACAAACATCTCGAACTTCACGCCGTTGGCCTTCTCGGGTTTCACAGGTTTGCCCGCGGCGTCGACCGTGGGGATTTTTTTGTCGGCCCGGTGAAACGGCAGCGCCACGCCTTCGCCCCCCGTCGCCAGCCGGCGCGCAAATTCCCGATCGATGATATGAATCGCGATGCTTCCGGCGGGATAAAGCAACCCGCCATCAGGGCTCGTTTCTTTCTGCATCGCCATCGGCATGTCGGAATACTCAACCACGATCACCTTGCCGTTTTGTACGCAAAAGTGGCCCACCTTCTCCTCGGGATACGCTTTCGTCACCATCTTATTCGACATCTCGGAACGGCTCAGCAGATGGAAGCCGATGAACGTCGCATCGATGCTCCGCACGAGCGGATTGTCGACCTGGAAGAAACTGATCGTGTCGATGCCTTCCTTCTGCATCAGGTCCAGCGCGCCGCTGCGATGAAGGGCCCGCAGTGAACCGCCATGGCCGTCCGGACTCAGCGCGAGCGAACTGGGCGTCTCGAGCAGAATCTTGCCCGAAAAATCCACCGCCGGCATGCGTCCCTGCCGGAAAAAATGAACGCGGCTTTTGTCCAAACCGAAATAACGGTTCTCGGCAAAAAACGCCTCGGTCTGCGCGTGATTCGCATGGCTGGTCATAATGAACCAGCGCAGCGGCTTTCCATAGCGCAGGCCGGCCGCCTTGATCTTTTCGGCGAAGACCTGGAAAAGCGGTTTCTTTTTCAGTGGTGTCACCAAAAACGTTCCCTTGGGGCCATCGTAGCCGAGGCGCGTCCCCTGCCCGCCCGCCACGGTGAAGGCCGCGACGCGACCCGCCCGCAGCGCTTCCTCGCCGGCCGCTTTCGCCTTGGCCCATTCGGCGCTATTGCCGCCATTTTGCGGCAAGCGCGCGTAAGGGGCAGGCGCAAGGCCATCCAGATTTACTCCGCCACCGCCGGATTTGAAGACCAACGTGCGGTTCAACCGCTCGATTTCCGCCAGATCGACCTCAGCGGCCTGCGCCGCGAGTTCCTCCCGGGCCTGCGGGGACAACGAGTCCCAGAAGGCAAAAACCTGGCCTTGGCCAGCAGCGCGATAAGAGGAAATAAGTTGGTCGTGATTCATCATTTATTGGTCAACGTTTCGAAAGTATCGTTCGGGAAAATTGCAGGGAATTCACTTTGGCTCCTCGAAGCGAAAAATGAACTCCGTTTCCTTGGCGTAACCCAATTTTTGCCGGATGATCTTTTCCACCAGAACCGGGTCGTGCCGGAGCTGGTCGAGGTACTTTTCCTGCGCCTGAAGCTTGGCCTCGGCTTCCGCCAGCCGGCGCTGGTTGGCCGTCTCCTGGGCTTTCAAGGCGGTGTAATCACGGTGCATCTGCACGAAAAATCCTCCTGCCCATACTGTGACCACCACAAAAAGGGCGCCGTAGATTCCGAGGATCAGTTTGCTGAAATTCACCAGTTAAGAACTTCCAGATAAAGATGCCGCCCAAGGGCCAAGCAACTTTTTTCAAAGACATTTCACGTTGTTTTGGCGTGCCTTTTTCGCTCTGAACCGAATACTTATTCACAATGTATCAAAGTTACTACGGTTTTACGGAGATGCCGTTCCACATTACCCCGGACCCGAAGTTTCTTTATCTGAGCGAAACCCACCAGGAAGCCCTGCAACATTTAAAGTACGGGGTGACGGAAAAAAAGGGATTTATTGTCCTGATCGGTGAAGTGGGATGCGGAAAAACCACGCTTTGCCGGAAGTTCATGAACGAACTGGATCCCGAGCACTACGATACGGCGTTGATCCTGAACCCGCGCGTCACGGAGACGCAGATGCTCAAGAACATCCTGGTCGAACTGGGCGTGCCGACCATCGCCCGCAACAAGACCGACCTCGTGGCCCAGATCAACCAGCTGTTGCTGGAACGCATTTCGCAGGGACGCGAAATCGTACTGATCATCGACGAGGCCCAGAACCTTTCCTTTGAAGTGTTTGAGCAGGTGCGCCTGCTTTCGAACCTCGAGACCGACAAGCAAAAGCTCCTTCAGATTATCCTGATGGGACAAACGGAGCTGAAGGACCGCCTGGCGGCCGAGGAATTGCGCCAGCTTCGCCAGCGCATCCTGGTGCACTACGAACTTCGCCCCTTCTCCCGCACGGAGATGGACCGCTATATCAATCATCGCTTGACGGTTTCCGGCAGCATGGGACGCCCCCACTTCACGCCATGGGCCCTGCGGAAAATCTACAGCGTCAGCCGGGGGATTCCCCGTATCATCAATAATCTTTGCGATAAATCGCTGCTCTCGGCTTTCATTCGCGAGTCCGACGAAGTAAACTACTGGGACGCCCGCCGTTCGGCGCGCGATCTCGAACGCCTCACGGATTAAGCCATGAGCCTCATCAACGACGCCCTCAAGAAAGCCCAGAAGCAACGGACCGGGGAAGGCCCCGACCTCAGCGCCCTGCCGGCGATCGGCGGCGAATCCGCCACCCGCATCGCCCGGCGCGACAAACCCACCGGTTTCAACACGCTGGTCCTTTGGATCGGCGGCGGTGCGGCGGCTCTTCTTTTGTTGGGCGCCGGTGGATTTTTTGCGGTGCACTTGCTCACCCGCGCACCCGAACCTGCGGCTGTGCCAAAGACCGTTACCACCACTGCCGCGCCGGCGAAACCCACGGAAACAGCACCGAAAACCGCCGACACTTCTGTCGCTCCCGTCAATCCAAGCGTCACCATCCCCGCCACCTCCGCTCCCGCCCCCGCGGTTGTCGCCGCAACGCCGGTCGTGGAAACCAAACCGGTGGTGGTTGCGCCGGTCGCACCTCCGCCCGAGCCGCCAAAACCGGCCGCGCCTCCGCCCAAGATGGAGCCCAAGGCAATCACTTTTATCGAAGCCCTCAAGGTCACTGGTATCCGCGCTTCAACGACCGACAGCAAGGTGCTCATGAACGACCGCGTATATCGCATCGGCGATATCGTCGAGCACCAGATGGACCTCAAGCTGGCCGGGATCACCTCGACTTCGCTCACCTTCGAGGATGAGAAAGGCGCCCGCTACACGCGGAATTTCTAAGCCGGGACCGGCAGGGCGCGTTATCCTTAACGCGCCGTCAGGATCATCGCCAGAAAATCGAACTGGCGGATGAATCCGTCGGTTCGATTT
>JBEHXD010000675.1:0-3171 GCA_048498875.1 Verrucomicrobiota bacterium | reverse complement strand
ACCCAGTCGTCCGTTGGGCTGAACATGTTGTAGCGGTAGCGCCCGAAGCTCCGCATGTCGTAGCACTTCAGCATGCGGCGAAAACGCAGCACCTCGGGACTGATGGCGATCACCGTGCCCACTTCGCGCTGGATCGCCTCGGCGTCGTCCACGGTTAGCGTGCCGGCGCCAAAGGCACCGCTGCGCGCTCCGCCCTGGTTGAAACTGCCGGAGAAGATCAAAAGCACATTTTCACCGAGCGCGGCGATCTGGGCCTCGACCATGGATTTCGCCCCATTGCCGATGCTCACCATCGCGATCACCGCCGCGACGCCGATGATGATCCCGAGCGCTGTGAGGATGGAGCGCATGGTATTTCGGCGCAGCGCGCGGAACGAAACGGTGAAGGTGGAGCTGAGGCGCATGAGCGGGCGGGAGTCAGTCGGTGAGTTTGGCCGCGGATTCGGCGTCGCGCAGTTTCTTCATTTCGTCGAGGGCAATAAAACGTCCCTGAACCTGGATGTCGCTGACGACCTTGCCGTCCCGCATGATCAGGTTGCGTTTGCAGAACTGGGCGATGTCGAGTTCGTGCGTGACCATCACGATCGTGATGCCCTGATCGTTGAGCTTTTGAAACACGCCCATCACCTCCACGGAGGTTTTGCTGTCGAGATTGCCGGTCGGTTCATCCGCCAGGAGCACCTGGGGATTGTTCACGAGAGCCCGGGCGATGGCGACGCGTTGTTGTTGTCCGCCCGAAAGCTGGCTGGGAAAATGATCGGCCCGGTTCGAAAGTCCCACGATGTCGAGACAGTGCATGGCTCTCTCCTCCATTTCGCGCGTGCTGATCCGGTGGCGGCCATAGAGCATGGGCAGCTCGACATTTTCGCGCGCGGTGGTGCGGGAAAGCAGATTGAACCCCTGAAAAACGAAACCGAGCTTGGCATTGCGAAGGTCGGCGAGTTCGTTGCGGTCCAGAGCGGAAATGTCGACTCCATCGAGCAGGTATTGGCCGCGGGTCGGCCGGTCGAGACAGCCCAGGGTGTTCATCAGGGTGGATTTTCCGGAGCCGCTGGCGCCCATCACCGCCATGAATTCACCCTTGTGCAACTCCAGGGTGACGCCGCGAACGGCATGCACCTGCACTTCCCCGGAATCGTACGTTTTGTGAATGTCCTTGAGCTGGACGACGGCGGCCATGGTGAAATGGGGCGGACGAAACCTCAGAAGCCACCGCGCCGGGGTCCTTGCTGGCCGCCCCCGAAAGGACTGGTGGCCGCGGGGGTGTTGGCTTTGGCGCTGGGCACAATCACCGAGGTAATCACGCGGTCGTTTTCGTTGAGACCGTCGAGCACTTCCGTGTACGTGAGATCGGAGATTCCCAGTTTCACCGTCACCGCTTCCGGATGAGCGGTCTTGGGGTCATCTCCCACCAGGCGGTAAACCGTGCGGGTGGTGGGAGCATTGCTGTCGCTCTTTCTTTCCCCGCCGCCAAAGCGCCCCATGGGAAGTTCGATCCCCTGGTCCTTGGCGAGCTGCTGCATCTTGGCGAGCACTTCCGGCGAGGGCGGGCCATTGCCGCGCACAAATCCGGCCTCGCGCATGATCGCCTGGATCTTTTGACGCCGTTCATCGTCGGTCATCGGTTTGGCCGCCGGAGCAGAGGCGGAGGTCTTTCCGTCCGCCGCTCCCGTCGCTGCCGTCTTGGCGGGCGCCGGGAGAATGCCTTCCGGCATCCGCACGCGCAACGCGCTGTTGGCAATCTTGAGCGCACCGGGCCGCGTCGCCACGATGATGCTCACGTTGGCAGTCATGCCGGGTTTGAGTTTCAAATCGCGATTGGGCACGTCGATCATGGTGGAATAGATCACCACGTTCTGGGACGTTTTCGGCGAGTTGCGGATTTGCGAAACGACACCGTGGAACTGACGGCTGGTGTAAGCATCGACGCCGAAGGTCACCCGTTGTTTTTCCTCCACCGAGCCGATGTCCGCCTCGGAAACCGCGGCCTCGATGCGCATGGTCGAGAGATCGTCGGCGATCTGGAAAAGCGTGGGCGCGCTCAGGCTGGCGGCGACCGTGTTGCCAACATCCACACTGCGGGAGATAACCGTGCCGTCGATGGGGGAGTAGATGCTGCATCGCGACAAATTGACTTTTGCGGTTTCATTGGCCGCGGTCTGGATCATGACCTGGGCGTCGGCTTGGGCCAGTTGGGCCTCGACGGTATCGAGGTCGCTTTGCGGAATCAGTTTTTGTTTGAACAACTCGCGTGAGCGTTCCGCGTTCGCCTTCATCAGGGCCAGATTCGCCTTCGCATTGGCCAGCTGGCCATCCGCCTGACGAAGCGCAGTCTGATAGTTGGACGGATCAATCTCGGCCAGCAACTGGCCCTTTTTCACCGGTGAATTCCAATCCACGTAAAGCTTGGCGATATTGCCCGAAATCTGGCTGCTCACATCCACGGTCGTCACGGCCTGAAGCGTGCCGGTGGCGGTGACCGACTGGGTCAGGTCCCCGTGCTGCACGGTCGTGGTGATATACTCCGGCGGCTTGTCCGCGGACTGCTGCCAGAAGTACCATCCGCAGGCGGCGGCCGCGATGAGAATCACGAGAATGATGATGAGTCCGCCTGAACCTTTGCTCTTGGCCATAGTGGTCTGAAAGATGAGAAGATCTATAAGTGAGCTTGCAACCCAAGACCGCGCGTGGAGGCAGGCAGTCGGGAGTGTGGAATTTGACGCTGCAGCGGCGGGGCAGTTACAGGAAACTCCCGCCGCGTGGCCTTGCGCCGGCGCTATTTCGCGCTGGGATCATCACTGCGGGAGGAGGGTGATGAAGCGATATTCCAGTTTCCTCCCGCCGACTTGAAAAGGACGACGCTCGCGTTGAGACGGCGGCCGAGGATTTCCGCGGCGGAACGTTCGGCGTTCAGCTGGGCGGATTGTGCGGTCACTACGTTGAGATAGCTGACGGTGCCCGCCTTGTACTGGTTCAACGTGATGGTGGCCGACTGGCGGGCGGCCTCGACCGCTTCGCCCTGGATTGCCGCTTCGTTGGCGAGCAATGACGAGGCGACGAGATTGTCTTCCACTTCCTGGAAGGCCGACAAAACGGTCTGCCGGTAGTCTGCCAGGGTTTCGTCGTAGAAGGCCCGGGCCTGCGCCACGCTGGCGCGAACCTTGCCGCCAT
>JBEHXD010000674.1:0-3173 GCA_048498875.1 Verrucomicrobiota bacterium | reverse complement strand
GGCATAGGGAGTCGAACCCCAAACCTTCAGATTCGTAGTCTGACGCTCTATCCAGTTGAGCTATGCCTGCACCACTTTAAAACGCCCGACTTTAACGAGTCGGGCGTTTTTGCTTTGGCCTTGTCCGATGGTGCGCGCCCGGGAATGGAGGTCGGTATTGAATAAACGTCGGTTTAGTCCTTTATCGACCTTGGTTTTACCCTCGATTGCCCCATGAAGACTTTGGCGCTGGTTGTCCTGCTTGTGCTGTCACTGACCGCAAACGCGTTTTGGTATTTCACGTCGCATGATAATTCGGGAACGACGGCAGTACCGGCTGCCGTGACCAACACCGGTTCCGCCGCCTCGAACAAAGCGTCGCTGAATTCCGGGAAAAACGGCGGAAGCGACGTCGTTACTCCCGAAGAGGCCGCGCGCCTTTCTCAGCTCTGGTCGAATTTGCAGGGAGGCGATATCAAGGGAATGGTGGCGCGCCTGCGGGCGGCCGGCTTTCCGCCGTCGGTAGTCCGCGCCTTGGTCATGGCCCAGGTGCAGCAACAATTCGCCGCACGGCGCGCCGCGTTGCTGGCGCAGCAGCCGGAGCGTCAGTTTTGGAAAACCGGCCAGTCCTATTTTAGCGATCCCAAGGTGATGTCGGGACTTCGCGACCTTGGACGTGAACAGTCGGCGATGCTCAAGGAACTGCTGGGTCCGGACGCCGCGTTGGGCTATGACGAAGCGCACGCCTATCAACAACGGCAGTTCGGCAATCTCTCGCGGGACAAGGCGGAGCAGGCGCAGAGCATATTGTCCGACTACAGCGATCTGCGGAGTCAGATTTATCAGGCAGCCAACGGGGTCATGCTGCCGGAGGACCGCGAAAAACTGGCGTTGCTCGAACGGGAGCAGAAAGCCGATCTGGCGGTCTTGCTCACGCCGGAGGAGCTGGAAAATTACGAACTTCGCAGCAGCCAGACGGCCAACTCGATGCGATCGCAGCTCGTTTTGTTTAATCCCACCGAGGATGAATTCCGGGCGATTTTCCGGCTGCAGCAGGCGTTTGACGAAAAATATGGTTCGGCCAACTCGACGACCACGCTCGACCTTTATCGCCAGCGTCAGTCCCATCAGCAGGAACTCACCGACCAGATCAACGCGATCCTCACCCCGGATCGTGCGCAGGCGTACAAGCAGGCGATCGATCCCGCCTACCAGATGATCAACCGGCTGGTGGCCCGCCTGGAATTGCCGGCTTCGGCGGCGACCTCCGTGGTCGAAGTGCAGCAGGATATCAACAAGCGCGCCAATCTCGTGCGATCAGACCGCAGTCTTACGCCGGATCTCAAGAATGCGCAGCTGGACCTGCTATCGCAGGAGGCGACGACGAAATTGACGACTGTGCTCGGCACCCGCGGCCTCGACGCCTACAAGCAGTACGGCGGAGGGTGGGTGCAAAATCTCGTGCCGCGCCGCCCGCCACCCGGGGGAACCCAGTAACGCCATTTGATCCACCGGTTCTTTTGCTGTCCGGCCGATTTTGTGTTTGATCCGGATTCATGCGGCAGGGCTCCAGCGGTGGAGCCGGTTCCTCGCTCACTGGCATTCTGAGCGTAGCGAAGAATCCACACGATCGATCATGCCATTGGCCGCGAATGAATGGATTCTTCGCTGCGCTCAGAATGACAGTTGCTGGGAAATGCACGAACTCATCGTGTTCATTTCTTGAAAGGATAAAGCCCCGACAACTCCATCCAGTGGCCTTCGACCATGCTGCTCGTGGGATTTTCCGGCAGACCTCGTTCGCTGCGGTGAATCTGGGCGACGAGTGCGTCGATGGCGTGACTGCCGATGATCTCGAAGCGCTGGTCGATGCCGGGAATTTTGCTTTCCGCTTCGTAGTCGAGACACGCGAAAGCGGTTTCGGCCGAGCGGCGGGTGCCGAGCGCGGGCTGCAGGAAATTTGCCACCTGTCCGGCATTGGCGACGACCACCGCCTGCGGCTTGTGCCGGTCGAACCAGAGTTGGATGTCGCGACGCGTGCTCTCATCGAGGTAGAGAATGGGCGCGATCTTGATCCGGCTGGAACTGCTGCCGGCGCGGAAAAAGGCGCCGCTGTAGGAATGATTTGAGCGAAACTCCATGTCGCGGGTCATCACCAGGCCAACACGCCGGAAGCCGCGCTCCTCGAGCAGGGCGAAGGTGCGCACTGCATTGTCGTAGTGGTGGGTCACGACCCGGTGGACGCGCGGTTCGAACACGGAATAGGTCATCGCGATCGCAGCGAATTTGGACCAATCGAGCAGGGCGCTGTAGTCGCTCGGATCGGAGGAGGGCCCGAGCAAGACCCCGGCGACGCCCCGCGCGGCGAGCATGCGGGTGAGGGCCGCGGGTTTGTTCATGAACGCCTGGAGATCGATCCGGTCCAGCGCATAACCCAGACGGGCGGCGCGGGCCGTGGCCCCGGCCACGAGTCGTTGCACGAAAGGGGCGTTCAGTGATGCCAGCACTGCGAGATTGACCCCGGCCTTGGTGGTGCGGCTCGACCGCAAATGTTGCATCAAGTGGGTGAGCATCGGATCCGGCCGGTACCCGAGGGAACGCGCCAGTTTTTGGATCCGCACGCAGGTGGCGGTGGAAACGCTGCGGTCGTTGCGCAGGGCGAGCGAGACCGTCATCGGGCACACCCCGGCGGCGGCGGCGATGGAACGCATGGTGGGACGCGTGGAAAGATGGGGCATTTTACTATACGCAATAGTTACAAGGGCTTTGCCCTGCCGGTGCAACCGCGGATTGTCACGCCAACCCCGCGGATTGCCCGTGCTCCGGCCCGGCAGCCCGTTATTTCATCCCACCGAAACCCAAACGAACAAACGTCATGAAGGACTGTTTCCGCTTACCCATGTTGCCGGGCGCCGCGCTTGCCGCCGCTCTCGTGTCGGCGCCGCTGATGCCGGCGCAAAATGCTCCCGACGCAAAACCCGCCAGCGGGGAAGTTGTCGTACTCTCGCCCTTTTCCGTTTCCTCCGCCAACACCACCCGCTACCAGGCGACCGAGTCGACCTCGGGCACGCGGGCGCGCGTGTCGTTGTTCGACACGCCGCAAAGCGTGTCCGTGGTCACGCGCGATCTGATCGAGGACATCGGCGCGGGCCGCGTCGTCTACGCCGCTAAATATGTGGCCGGCGTCTCCGAAT
>JBEHXD010000673.1:0-3201 GCA_048498875.1 Verrucomicrobiota bacterium | reverse complement strand
TGTAATGATGGTAAGCCGGAGCTTTATAGAAGAAACAAGTTTTTCTTTTTGCTCTTTTTCTTTATAAAAGATGGACATGTCGCAGCTGCCGACGCAATGACTTCCCTTTCCCACGCAGGAGCGATCCCATGAGCGGAACCGTGACACTCCACCGCGTGCTGGCCGCGCCAGCCAGCCGCATCTACAAGGCTTTCCTCGATCCCGATGCGATGGCGAAGTGGCTGCCGCCGCACGGCTTCACCGGCAAGGTGCACGAGATGGACGCGCGCGTCGGCGGCCGCTACCGCATGAGCTTCACCAATTTCTCCAGCGGCAATGCGCATTCCTTCGGCGGCGAATACCTGGAACTGGTGCAGGACGAACGCATCGCCTATTCGGATCGCTTCGACGATCCCAACCTGCCGGGCGAAATGCGCACGACCATCGTGCTGAAGCCGGTGTCCTGCGGCACCGAACTGTCGATCGAACAGAGCGGCATCCCCGACGCGATCCCGACCGAGATGTGCTACCTCGGCTGGCAGGAATCGCTGCAACTGCTCGCGCAACTGGTGCAGGCCGAGATTCCGGATTGAGGTTCGATGATTCGAGGCATCGGACAGCGGGAGCGGCCACTGGCCGCTCTTTTTTCCGACGAAAGGTCGCCAATTCCCGCTTTTTGGTTCGTCGTGTCCCTGACAGGGCGGGTGTGAAATTTTTACGTTGACACGGACTTGTGTTGGGCGTAAACGCCGAGGAACGGGGGAATCTGTCATGACCTATTTCGGCCATTGGCCGAACAGGAGATCAGTCATGAGCACCGTTCGGTTTGCATACCTGTTGTTGATCTTGATCGCTGGATTGCAAGGTGCTGCTCCGTCTCAAGCGGCGCCTCCCGAAAATAAAAAGCCAGACTACGGTCCTGTCACAATCGATTACGCGCGCACTTACGGCGTATCGTTTGAGGAGGCGGAATCACGGCTTTCCAAGTCGAAATACATCGCTGCGATGGGGCGCAGAATCGAGGCTGACTCGCCCGAGACGTTTGCCGGGATCTGGATCGAGCACGAACCCGTGTTCCGTGTGGTGGTGCGATTCGTCGGGGATGCGAAGGCTCAATTAGCCAAATACACCCAAGATCCGCTATTCGTGCCGCAGACGGCCCCGCGTTCTTATGAGGTGCTGGTTGCGGCACAAAGGGACATCGCCGAGCGGCTGGCAAAGGACGGGATCGATTTCACATCGGGTATCGATATCAAGAAATCTGAGATCACCCTGTATGTGCAAGATCCTGTCATGGTGCTCAGAAAGTATGCAGTTATATTCACGGTGTCGCCCTTTATTCACGTGTACAAAGGAGGCGAATCCGTTGAGCTCACCGAAATATCTGGCGGGGAACGCGCGAAGTATCAGATTGCCCCGCTAACGCCGGGTTGCACGACTGGATTCAACGTTTTCGATGCTAGTCGGGAACTGGGTGTAGTCACTGCAGGCCATTGTGAAAACGCTTTGATTTATGCGCCCACGAATACCAGGCTCGACTATCAAGACGAGAAGGCTTTAGGAAACTATGACGTTCAGTGGAACAAGCAACGTGTCACGCAATCTTCGACGCCGGAACAGCAAAAAAACACCATTGATTTGATGAATGGGCCTATGCCGTCAATGGACATTACGAGTACTACACCGTCAACGGATTACACAATCGGAGAGCATGTTTGCAAAAGTGGAATTATCACTGGCTACAATTGTGGCGATGTTGTTGACATGAATCATTTGGAAATTTTTGGGCCTAACAACGAGGTGGGTTCCTACATCGAGGTTCACAATGCGAATAACGAAGAAATGAATGTAAAAGGAGATAGCGGAGGTCCGGTATTCGGTAATAACGCAGCGTATGGAGTGATTCATGGGCGGCCAAAGAAAAATAAGCCTGATCACAACGATCTACTTTTTATGCCAATCGAAAGATTCTCTATTCTTGGCGTATCCGTGCTGACCGAACCCTTCGAAATCACCAGCATTCCTGATGCTTCGGGGCCAAATGGCGTAGTGCCGATCACGGTCAATTTCAAGGGAATTCCCCGATTCCCAATGACCGTGACTGTCGACGTTCTTGATTGTCCGCAACCATGGACTTGCACGAGCGGCAGTGGTGAGATCACGACGAACGTCCCTTCGCCTATCGGAATTGCATGGACTTGCGATAACGAAGGCGGTCTTCCAACGACGAGCTTTCTCGTGCAAACAACGTTGAAGGATGCTTCACTAATTCAGACCGGACCCGTTCAACATACCGTCACGTGTGTTGCGGGTCTCGCGGGAAAATCGCAACACACACAGCCTGCTGGCAAAGCGGGTGTGGTTTTCGATCATCCGCAGCTTTCACATTGAAGCTCCAAAAAACGCCGGCTTGCGCCGGCGTTTTCGTTTCGAACCATCCGATCCGCAAAGAGTTACGGGACCGTCACCGACTGGCTCGTGCTGCTGGTGGCGCCATCGTCGTCGGTCACCGTCAACGTCACCGTGTACGTGCCGGCGCTCGCGTACTTGAATCGCAGCGGATTCTTGGTCGACGTCCTTCCATCCCCCGCATCCCACAGGCGCGACACGATCGAGCCGTCGGAATCGGTGGAGGTGTCGGCGACCTGCACGGTGAGGCCACGGTGCTTGACGGTGAAGCTCGCCACCGGCGGCTGGTTGCCGGGGCCGCCACCGCCGAGTTCGGCGTAGGCCGCGCTCCAGATCACGCTGCCGCGGCCGCTGGCGAGGTCGTAGCCCGGACCCGCCGCATTGCCGTTGCTGCCCGAGGTGACGTCGTGGAAATCCGACGCCGACAGCGGATACAGCAGCGGGGCCGGGAAGCCCAGGTTGCCCTTGCCCTGCATCACGCGCGCCCAGAAACCGGCGAACATCGGGGCCGACAGGCTGGTGCCGCCGATCTGCGATTGCGAAGCGCCGTCGTAGATCTTGGCGCCCGAACTCGGATCGGCATCGAACGCGATGTCCGGGGCCGCGCGGTGCGAACCGCTCCACAGCGTCTGCCAGCTCGGCTTCCCTTCGACCGTGCTCTCCTGTCCGCCCGCGCCGGACCAGACGGTTTCGCTGTTCCACGCGGCGCCCGCGCCGGTCGAGGCGTCGAGCCGGGTACCGCCCACCGCCACCACGTATTGGGAAATCGCCGGCCAGCATGGGCCATTGTCGCCGCGGCCGGTGTGGAAGCAT
>JBEHXD010000672.1:0-3205 GCA_048498875.1 Verrucomicrobiota bacterium | reverse complement strand
GGGCGCTGACCCCGGTCCGAGAGAGACATCCAAAGCTCCGGGGTCAGCGCCCCCGGCTACAGTTTTTTTGAAAACGCGTCCGGGCTGATTTACGCGTTTTTTAGGAACGAGAAAATGTCTCCGGTGATGATCCGGACGTGAAACTCACGCGTTTGTATGGAGTTCTGAATCGAAACCGCCGGCGGTTTGAAATTCAGGCATTTGGCAATTTATTTTCGGAAGCAAGAAGGGGTGACTACCTCACTGGTGTTATGCGCAGGAAACCCGATTCCCCATGAAAAAACTGCTTCTTAAATTTTTAGCCGTCTCCGCGCTCGTCGTGTCCACTCACGCCGTTGCCGCCTTTCAATCCGCCAAGCTTGACCAGGATAACGAACAGCCGAGATTTCCGCGCATGCTGATTTCCGACGGCGTGGTGAATGGCCAGACCGTCCTGGCGGTGAAGATCAGCCCTGAGGGGACGATTACCGATTCACTGGTGCTGGCCTATACCCACGAGCCGTTTGTCCTGGCCTGCCGCGACGCGTTGAAATCATGGAAGGTGACTCCTGCCACACTCGATGGCGTTCCGGTTCCGGTGCAGGTAGAGCTGACGTTCAATTTTCATCGCGAAGGGTTTGTTGAGACCAGCACTGCTGCGATTACCAAGCATTTCCTGAATGACTGGATTTCGCTTCCGATTGAAAGCCAGCTGATCCGCCGCGTGCAACCGGCGACCGCGATTGATCGCATGCCGGCCGTGATCACCGCGGTGAATCCCGCCTACGACAAAAAAGCCCTCGAAGATGGTGTGCGGGGACGAGTGGACGTTTACTTCTACATCGACGAGAAAGGAGAGGTACAATTTCCGTCTGTGAGCCCGGGCACGGACCCCTATCTCTCGGAGATCGCCGTGAATGCCTTGAAAAACTGGCGGTTCGAAACCCCGACCCGGCGTGGCACACCGGTGATGGTCGCGGCCAGCCAGACCTTCAACTTTGGTAGTAAGTAATTAGAGAGTAAGTGTGTGGTTCAATGCCCAGGTGTTAACGCCGGCCCGTGCGGGGCCGGCGTTTTCTTTTTGCTGGGGCGATGAGCGCTGAAAGGGTGTTCGGCTGCGATGCGCCGAATTCACCCCGTGTATCCGTTCAATTACTTCAGCAGCGCCGCAATGGCGGGCTCGGCCCCGAGCGTACCCTTTAACTTTGCGAGATAGGCCGGAGTCTGGGTTTCCGCGGCAGCCGAAGCGGCCCTGGCCAGGCGGCCGCGAATATCGAGGCGCTGGGCGACATCCGCGTAATTGGGTCGGGCGAGAAACTCTTCGAGGTACTTCGACTGCTTTTTCGCCAGGCTGCCATCCATCGTGCGCTGGGCTTCGAGCCGCGCCCGATACCAGTCGCTGGTGAGCAGTGACTCGCGGGTGAACAGCGCGCGAAACGCCGGATCGTCCGGGCCGCGTCCCTCCCACGTGCCGTCGCGCATGATGTGAAGCAGGGCTTTCAGCGGCGGGCAGGCGCTCTCGATGGAATTGTCGGAGAAGTAATTGTTGGCCGCGGCGCGCATGGCTGCGACGATGTTGTCGACGCCATCGGCGAAAACCGCGAGGTCCTGTTTTTCCGGTTGCAGGAATTCCTCGTCAAACACGCTGCTCGGATTGCCCAGCACGCGACCGCAGAAAGTCTGCACAAACCGCGCGGTGACGCGCCAGCCGAGGCGGCTGGCCAGTACCTTGCGACCGTTGAAGTCGAAATCCTGACAGCGTTCGAGGTGTCCCTCGTTGATCAAATAGCTTGGTTCACGCTCGGGCGGCGTCATGCGGCACCAGATTTCCGGCACGAGCAGGCTGATGTCGTGGTCGACGCGGTGACGCGGACCCACCCAACCAGCGGCGGTCGAGAAAACGGGCAGTCCGGTCAGGATGAATGACACGAGCGCCACATTCAGATCGTAGATCGGAGGCAGGGCGTTGAACGGGCCCTTGGTGAGCGCACCTTCGGAACCTGCGCCCGTCGTAGATGGAGACTTTCCCGTCAGGCTGGCGATCAGGTCCATGAAGGCCTCGGGCAGTTCCTGATAATGGATCGGACCGAACACGCAGAGCGGACGGATGCCGGTTTCCGGCGGATTGAGCCGGCGGCCCATCAGCACGGAACCGACGGGGAAGGGAGCCGGCGTGTTGGCCGGCAGGCGGCGATAGAGGCGGGCGCCGGTTTGGGCGAGGTAGGTCGCGCGCGGGTCTTCGAGATCCGGACGGTTCTGCAGATAACGCGGATTTTTCGACGGTTTGCCGTCGACGATGCGCGGGTGCGAAGGCGAGACCATGTAGGCCGGACGGTCGGCCGCCACGAACTGGCGGAACGCGTGCTGCATCGGGTCGGTGAAAGCCTCGAAGCCAAGCGCGTCGTCCACGACGGCGCGGGCCACGTCGCGCGTGAGCGGTTCGTAATTGGAAAAGAAATGCCCGGGCCGCGAAAAATCCTTCTCCGTGCGCTTGTCGTAGCCGCGGACGACCGCGTCGTCGGGCCGTTGGAAGAGTCGCAGTTCGCAATTGTGCACGAACTTTAGCGAGGGCTGGCTGACCCACGCGGGCAGTCCCGGAACGGATTCGCGGGGAGCCACGGTCGAAGCGGTGATGTCATCCTCCACCTGGATTTTTTCCGCCGGATAAAAATCCGAGCGCAGCGTGAAGGTGCGCCAGCCGCCTTCGCGGGTGTAGCCGACACGCAGGTAGTGCGTGAGCAACCGCTCGGAGTTGTGCTTCAGCTCGTTGCCCGGTCGCGCATTGATCGTGTCGACGGTGAAATGCTTGCGCCAGTCGTCACCCCACTCGGGTTTGTAGAGACGCTTGAGCAACAGCACGAGATCGCGAATCGGTCGCGGGATCGTGGTGAGCCATTCGTTGTATTCGTCGGTGTAGTCCGGTGAACGACTGAGCAGTTTCACGACCGAGCCCAGCGAACGCTCGGGACTGAGAATGGAGCGACGCACCGTGCCGGTCGGTTTCTTCAAGCGCGTGCGATAGTCGCGCTGCAAAATCGCCTCGACTGCGTCGAGGTCGCGCGCGAGATCGCTGACAAACACCGGGCCGGTGAACATGGCGTCGGCGATGGGTTTGGAGATTTCCGATTTTCCGCCACCGGAGACGGTGCACGGTTTGTGGCAAAGGAGTCCTTCCGCCGTTGTTCCGCGCAGGAGCCAGCGCTGGCTCTCCTCCGGCTTGGCCATT
>JBEHXD010000671.1:0-3206 GCA_048498875.1 Verrucomicrobiota bacterium | reverse complement strand
TGGACTCGTTGCCCTTGAAGCCCACGGCGACATCCGCGTCGATGGCATGTTGCTTCGCGAGATCAACCCCGACGTCGGTGAGGTAGGCATTGCCCGTGTAAACGAACTGAAATTTTGGCTTGGTAACGGCGATGAGTGAGAAATCCAGACCGGGGAGAAACGAGATCGTGGCATCGCGAACGACATCACGACTGCCACGCGTGACGGTGAGATGATCAAGGTTCACGGGGCCGGCCGCACGCAACGCGTACCGGTCGATTTGGGCGGCCAGGGTGAGATCCACGGGGGAACAGTTTCCTTCCATGCTGAGGCCCTGAAGCCATGGTTGAGCCCACTTCAGCGGGAAGGCCCCCACTTTAATCTGGAGCGGGGCCAGGGTGCTCATCACGACCATGTCACTGTTGGAGAGTCCGAAGATAAACGGCTGCGGCGCTTCGACGGAAAATACAGTGCCGGTGGCACCAGTCAGTTGCAGGCCGAATTCATCGGATCCGATGATGCGCGAGCTCATCGTGTGAAACTTTCCGTGCAGTTTACCCTGGAGCGCACCGAAGGATTTTTCGCTATGCGGCAGGACGGGGAGTTCGGCTTCGAGGGCCAGAGCCGCACTGACATTTTTCGCATCCAAACGACCGGCGACACTGATCTGTCCGGATACGCGATTGCCGGTGGTTTCCGCGATCAGAAGGTCCTTCAGATCCAAGAAAAATTGGTCGTGGTGAATTTTGATTTCGGGTGCGATGCGTGCATCAACGGAGCTCATTGAACCTCCGGTCATGGCGCCAACGGACACAGACGAAAATTCCCAAGGCTTGCTGGTTTCGAAGACGAAACTCCCGTCCGATTCCGCGCGAACGGTGCTCATGCCCGCGGTGAGGGTGCCCGTCACCGTCTGGTTTGGGATCCATTTTGACAGCCAGGCTAACGGAAAATGATCCGCGTTGAGCGTCATGAGCGGCTCAGCCGGTTCGGACGAAAGAACGCGGTAAGTGGCGGGAGTTGTCGACGAATCGAGGCTGAAATCAAACGGACGCTGCACTCGGAAAGAGAAAAGCGGTGGCGACCGATCCTCGCTGATGGCGGCCAATTGCAATCCGGCGAGATGGAGTTTGGTGCCATCAAGAGCCCCCTCCCAACTCGCTTCGAACCGAAAGGGTGGTTTTTCCTCTGCCTTCGAAAACGCCGTTGGCAGCAACGCCTGCAATTTGCCATGGGTGGCGATGAGGCCATTGTCCATGCCCCGCGAAAGAATGAATTGTCCGTCGACGCGATCTCCGGCTGTCGATTGAACCGACAAATCATCGACCGTCACCGTGCAAGACGAGGCCGACACTTCAAGCCGAGGCCGGAAGAAAAGATTGAGTGAGGGAAGCCGGGGCAATCCCACGCCGGTCACGGCAAGGGGAGCGACGGTGACGGCGGCAGCCGGCGTGAGCAGAGCCGCGTGCTGGTCGTTGAGGGAAATGGTCCATGCCGCGGACAGTTGTCCCGGGGTAAGCGTGATGCGGGCATTTTCCAGAAACGGATTGGCCCACTCGATTGGCCATTGGTGCAGACTCAAGTCAGCCAGCGGCTGGCCGGTAATTTTCGGAAATTCCAGCGGTTGGCGGAGGGTAAGAATGGCGGCGGCGGGTGATTTTTGCGCGCGCAGACTGGCCTCGAGTGACTTCAGTACCAGGTGGTCTTCATGGCGGGCGACCGCGGCGGTAAGATGACCCTTGAATGCGTCGACCAACGCCAGTTGCGGCATCATCCGCGACCATTCCGCCGCGTCCAGATCACCTTTGACGTCGGCACTCAGATCGCCGTTGCGGAGGTTGAAGGCGAAGGTCAGTTCGCCGGACAATTGGGCGTGAGGCGATGAAGTGCCGAGCAAACTGCTGGCGGCGGTTTCGTCGGCGGCGACCGTGGTTCGTCCCTGAAGCATTTGATTCTGCAGGTCGAGCGTTGCTTCCAGCGTGACGTGAACCGCATCACCCAGCGACAGCCGGGCCAGATACGCTTCTCCTTTGGGACTGGGATTGATTTCGAAGTGAATGCGTCCGGGTGGGAGTGACAATTTTCCATAAACCGGAAGTTTCAAATCGCCATCGAGCACGATGCTGCCGATGCGGTGGTCCTCCGTTTGCGACAGGCGAATAGTGCCGGTGCTCGAAAACTTGTTCGCCGGACCGGGGGGAAGAATCAGGGAGTTCACGGATAATTCGTAGGCGAACACGCCGGGAGTCGACGACGTGACGCCGCCGCCGCGCAGACTGAAATTCCCCGCAAGCCGGGATTCGCCTCCGTCGCGGACGACGATGTCACCGTCCAAT
Source organism: Verrucomicrobiota bacterium (assembly GCA_048498875.1). Lineage (GTDB taxonomy): Bacteria > Verrucomicrobiota > Verrucomicrobiia > Opitutales > Opitutaceae > Lacunisphaera. Next base: position 891 of record JBEHXD010000671.1, on the reverse strand, counting down.
TGGGCGGTATCAAGTGCCCAGGGCAGCGGCAACTGGAGCAGGCGCAGAATGCCGTCGAAAGAATCGGAGGGCGGATATTCGGACGGCGTGAAGATCACGCGGATTTTCGTGGCTTCGACGCGTTCAACGCGAAGTTCCCGCTTGCTGAAAAGGCGGGAGGGCGCGACGCGAATGGCGATGGGAGCAGAACTCGCCGAAAGGCCGGGCATGGCAAAGGTCAAGCCGCTCGCGTCGACTCCGGTCGGACCGACCCCGATGCGCTCAAAATCCAGTTTCCAGTTTCCCTGCGTCGGCAACAGCCGGCGGACCAGCCAGCCCTGGACGGGCGGCAGCAAAAGCACACTGACAATGACAACACAACCCAGGGCAAATCCGCCGAGAAATATCCACGGCCAACGCCGCCGGGGTCTGGTCGGGGGCTGACTCACTCGCAATTGGTCCCTCGGTAAAATGATCGGGCGTTGAACCCGGATGACGGAAGCGAGAGCGGCATGGGAAGGCGGGGATTTCTCTCATAGGGTCAATCGGGGGACAAGTGTTTACCGAAAAAACTGCTGCCGGGGTTGGACGGTTTTTAACCACCGTGATCCAAAATTTCTGTCATTCTGAGCAACGCGAAGAATCCATGTGTGGGAAGGGCATATTACGATCGATGCCACGGACTTCTCGGTTCGTTCAGAATGACAAACCGGGGTTTGAAAACGTTTTCTAATCGGTGGTGGGCAGGGAACGGATGTAGGCGGTCAACGCCGTGATATCTTCCCGGCCGTGTTTCTTGGCGAAGGAAGGCATTTCGTGCGGGATCCCGTGCGTGATCAGATTGGCGATGTAGCGGTCGCTGGTTTCCAAATTATGGAGGTATGGTCCCTCGTCGCCGCGTGCGTCGGAGCC
>JBEHXD010000670.1:0-3250 GCA_048498875.1 Verrucomicrobiota bacterium | reverse complement strand
ATTATTCACGCGGCACGCAAGCGGCACGCAAAAGTTTGTAAGCCATTGAAATTGCTTGTAGCAAAAATCAGCGTCAACATTCCAAAAAGCCGCTATTTCCTTGATTTTGTTGACTTTTTTCGGCCGCTCATAACGGCTTGGTCGCAGGTTCGAATCCTGCCGGGCCCACCAATGATTTCAATATCTTGGCCTGTGGATGACTGTTCGTCATCGTCTTCGCGGCACGCAAACGACACGCAAACAGCCGATTCTGTGTTCCGGCAAAGTGGCATTTCGGCCCGCAATTGCTGGCGAATCTTGCTCACCGTGCCGCCCGAAACTGCGCCACGTAAAACGACCTCCCGATGCGGCAAACCGAAAAGGATGAGGAAGCGAACTTCCTCTCGTTTGGCGGTTCCAATGCCGGACGATTCGGTTGGAGCGTCCGTGACATTGTCGGTCCTGAGTAACACCCGGGTACAATCAGGCACGCCAATTCTCAACGCTCCGCAGGTATGCCTTCTGTTTTGCGGCGCGCCAGTCAGCAAGCCAGTCGTCAAGGATGGAAGCGTCGTCCCAGGTGAGACCATTCACTTGGTCAGTGTCTACGATCACCGCGTTATAGATGGAATGACTGGTGCAAAGTTCATGGACGCACTCTGCACGTACCTATCGGCGTGACGTCTCATCCGGCCGATGCATTTCCGGCGATAGAGCGATTTTTCTGCTGATCACACCCTGATACCGCTAGAACCTTCCAACGGTGCTGGTGGAACGCCATGTGGCACGAGCGCATTTTGAGTTAAGGTTTACTGTGAGCTCTATTCGGGTGCTTGGGAACCCGGGGGCGGAAGTGGCTTAAGAAGCGAAAGGAAAAGCAATGGCAACTGCCAAGAACACGATCTGCCTATGGTACGACAAGGACGCCGAGGCTGCAGCCCGTTTCTATGCCGAGACTTTTCCTAACAGCTCGGTGAATGCCGTGCATCGTGCTCCCAGCGACTACCCGTCCGGCAAGGCGGGCGACGTGCTGACCGTCGAATTCACCGTCGCCGGCATCCCCTGTCTTGGTCTCAATGGCGGACCTGCGTTCAAACATAACGAAGCCTTCTCGTTCCAAATCGCCACCGACGATCAGCAAGAGACCGACCGCTACTGGAACGCCATCGTCGGCAACGGGGGCCAGGAAAGTGCCTGCGGTTGGTGCAAAGACAAGTGGGGGATCTCCTGGCAAATCACGCCGCGCGTGCTGACCGAGGCGCTGGCTGCCGGCGGCGATGAAGCAAAACGCGCGTTTGATGCGATGATGGATATGAAGAAAATCGACGTCGCCGCGATCAAGGCGGCTCGGTTCGGCTGACGGTCCCGGGTTGATCCAAAGGGGACATCGCTATCCTGTAAATGCGTTTCGGCTTGCGCCTTGAGGCCGGCCCAGCCCGAACGTCATGCCCATCGGACAGTGCCTGCCCTGGTAGATTGATGATCGCGGCTTCGGGCCTCATGTTTCTGCCGTATTCATGGGCCGTGCGGTCGATTACTTAGAGCACGAATATTTCGCGCGAAAATATTTTCCCGCCCATCCTAAACTCTCCCGTCCGATTTCGTCGGAATAGACGAGGCCGGACGTCTTCCAGCCTTGGTGTCAGCGGGGAACGGTGGAAACGCTGGAAATCAGACAAAACGGATCGAACGCGCGTGCCGGGATGACGCTTGGTGCGGCCGAAATCGACGCATGGTTTGCGCGCGAAGTTTTGCCGCTGGAGGCGGCGTTGATGCAATTCCTGCAGCACAACTGGCGCAACCACAGCGACATCACGGATTTCCGGCAGGAGGTCTATGCAAGGGTCTATGAAGCCGCCCTGAAAAAAGTTCCCGAACGCCCCAAACAGTTTGTATTCGCCACCGCCCGCAATCTGCTGATTGATTGCGTCCGCCAGGGCCGCGTGGTGCCGATCGAGGCCGCGTCCGATCTCGAAGCCCTCGAAGTAGCGGTCGACGCACCGGGCCCCGAGCAACCGGTGATCGCGCGCGACGAACTGCGCCGCCTTCAGGCCGCGCTCGACCGTCTTCCGCCGCGTTGCCGCGAGGCCGTCGTTCTTGGGCGCATCGAAGGATTGTCGGGCCGCGCCATCGCGCAGCGCATGGGCATCGCCGAGGGCACGGTCTCCGAATATCTGAAAACCGGCATCTGCTCGCTGGTCGAGATCCTCTATAGCGAACCTCCAACGGTGCGGAGGAAGCTGTGAGCGAACGGCCCATCGTTTCCAATGCACGTGAAATCGATGCCATGGCGGCAGATTGGCTGCAGCGCCGCGACTTCTGGAATTGGAGCGAGGCCGACGAAGCGGCACTCGAAGCGTGGCTTTCGGAATCGGTTGTGCATCGTGTGGCGTTCGTGCGCCTGCAGACCGGCTGGGGCCGCACCGAAAGGTTGGCAGCACTCCGTCCCGGTTCAGACGGGGGCATTGGTGGCGCTTGGCGCGGGCAGGTTGTGCCCACACTCATCCGGGCGACCGCGGCTCTCTGCGTGTGCGGCGTCGTCGGTTTTCTGGCGTTCCGTCAGCCCGCGGGTTCGCAGGAAAAACTCTATGCAGCGTCGTTGGGCAACCGCGAATCCATCAACCTGACCGACGGTTCGCAGATCGACCTCAACACCAATACCTCGGTGCGTACGCTGATCGGCGGTGGCGAGCGCAAAGTCTGGCTCGAACACGGCGAGGCCTATTTCCAGGTCAAGCACGATGCGGCGCATCCCTTTGTCGTGATCGCGGGCAACCGTCGCATCACCGATCTGGGCACCAAATTCCTCGTTCGCCGCGAAGGCGATGAACTGAAGGTGTCGGTAATCGAAGGCAAGGTGCAGCTCGATGCGGCAGGTGCGGGCGCGCAGCCGCAATCCACCGAACTCAATCCCGGCGAAGTCGCCATCGCGAAGAACGAAACGCTGTCGGTGTTCAGCCATGCGCAGAAATCGCTCACCGACCAGCTCGGCTGGCGGCGCGGCGTGGTGGTGTTCAATCACACCACGCTGGCGACGGCCGTGGCCGAATTCAACCGCTACAACGACCACAAGATCGTCATCGCGGACACGACAACCGCAAATCTGGCCATTGGCGGCACGTTCCGCACCACCGATCTCGAATCTTTCATCGACGTAACGCAGCACGTCCTTGGCCTGCATGTGGTCAACCAGGGCAACAAAACCGTGATCTCGCGCTGAGCCATCAAACGCCGCGCAAGTAAGAGGGGGCAGTATGATTATCCGGAATTT
>JBEHXD010000669.1:0-3251 GCA_048498875.1 Verrucomicrobiota bacterium | reverse complement strand
AATCCGGCGAGCGTGCCGACAATGCCCTTTGGCAAGAAGAGGGTGACGGCGAACTTTCCGAAGGTTCCAACTGGGAAGCGGCGCTGGCGGGCGCCCACTATAAATTGGATAATCTCACGGCCATCATCGATTGCAACACGCTCCAGATCACCGGTCGCACCCGCGACGTGATGAATCACGAACCGCTGGCGGAGAAATGGGCGGCGTTTGGCTGGGCAGTGCGCACGGTGAACGGACACGACTTGACCGAGCTGTCCGCCGCCTTGGAAAAGCCGCTGGAGTCGGGCAAGCCGTCGGTGGTCATTGCCCGTACGGTGAAGGGCCGGGGCGTGAGCTTCATGGAGGACATCGGCAAATGGCACCATGGCGTGCCGAGCGATGATGAATATGCCCGCGCCATCGCGGAGCTCGATGCCGCCCTGGTGGCGCTCGACGGAGGAGCCGCATGAGTGCACCCGCTCCCTCGATGTACTCACCGGCCGCGATGGCGGCCGCGGCCAGACTCGGCCTGAAAATGGGGCGCCCGAATTTGGAGGTATTTGCCGACACGGTCCTCGCGCTGGCCCGCGCCGACCGCAACGTGCTGGCGGTCACGTCCGATTCACGCGGGTCCGGGAAACTCGGCCCGTTCGGCCAGGCCTTGCCCAGACAGATTATCGAAGTCGGCATCGCCGAGCAAAACCTCGTGGGCGTCGCCGCCGGTCTCGCCTCGTGCGGCAAAACGGTGTTTGCCGTTTCTCCGGCGTGTTTTCTCACGGCGCGATCCTTCGAACAGATCAAGAATGACGTGGCCTATTCCGACAATCCGGTGGTGCTGGTCGGCATCAGCGCGGGGGTCAGTTACGGCGCGCTGGGCACCACCCACCATTCGCTTCACGATTTCGCCGCGCTGCGGGCGGTTAACAATCTCGAGATCATCGCGCCGGCGGACAATCACGAGACCGTGGCCGCGGTGCGGCACGCGGCTTTGGCACGGAGGCCGGTCTATCTTCGCTTTGGCAAGGCGCCGCTCTATGATTTGCCGCCATCGCCCGCGCCGATCACCGGCGCCCGGGTGGTGCGCGAAGGACGCGATGTCGCGTTTTTGGCGACGGGTGAAACGGTGATTCACGCCGTGTTGGCAGCAGCGCATCTTGAGCAGACGGCCAACTTGAAATGCCGCGTAGTCAGCCTGGCCTCAATCAAACCGCTCGATGAAGCCGCCGTGTTGTCCGCCGCGCGTGAATGCCGGGCGGTGATCACGGTGGAGGAGCATCTGGTGAATGGCGGTCTCGGCGAGGCGGTGGGGGCGATCATCGCGCGCCAGGGCATCGCCACGCGTTTCCACCTCGCCGCCATTGCCGACGAGTACACCGTGACGGGCAGTCAGGCGGATATTTTCCGTCATTATGGAATTTCGATGGAAGGTCTCGCCGCAGTCGCAGGCGGGCTGGCGGGCAAACCCTGAAATCGGGCAACCAGCTCCATGAGTCTCTTTCTCGCCATTGATCAAAGCACCTCGGCCACGAAGGCGCTGTTGTTTGAAGCGGACGGGGGATTGGTCGACAAGGAATCGATCGAACACCGGCAGTACTATCCCCAGCCCGGCTGGGTCGAACACGATGCGGAGGAAATCTGGCGAAATACCCTGCAATCGGTGCGTTCCCTGGTCAATCGCCAGAAAACGAGAATCACCGAAATCGCGAGCCTGAGCATCACAAATCAGCGCGAGACGATTGTGATTTTCGAACGCGGCAGCGGCCGTCCGCTTTATCCCGCGATCGTGTGGCAGTGTCGCCGCAGTGAATCGCTCTGCGCGGGCCACACCCAAGGTCCGGGAGAGAAGTTGGTCCGTGAGCGCACCGGCCTGAAGATCGATCCGTATTTCTCCGGTTCCAAGCTCCAGTGGCTGGTGCAAAATCGTCCGGATTTGCGCGCGAAGCTGGAAACAGGTGAGGCCCTGATCGGCACGATCGATGCCTATCTTGTATATCGACTGACGCGGGGGACAGTTTTTGCCACCGACTCGACCAACGCGAGCCGCACCCTGCTGTTCGACATTGGTCGCCTTGGTTGGGACCGCGAACTCTGTGCCCTTTGGGAGGTCCCGATGCGGGCTCTGCCGGAGGTGCGCGAAAGCTTTGCCCGCTTTGGCGAAACCACCCTTGAGAATCTGTTGCCCAAGCCGCTTCCCATTTTCGGAGTGATGGGCGATTCCCAGGCCGCGCTTTTTGCCCACCGGTGTTTCGAACCGGGCGCGGCGAAAGTCACATTTGGGACCGGATCGTCTCTCCTGCTTAACATCGGCCACCAATTGCGGCATTCTTCAAAGGGAGTGCTCACCGCGCTGGGATGGGTTTATCAGGGAGTGCCGACTTACGCCTTTGAAGGCATCATCATTTCCTCTGCTTCCACGCTTACCTGGCTGCGCGACCAATTGGGACTGGCCCGCGATGTGGCGGAAATCGAACAGCTCGCGACCAGTGTGGCAGGTTCAGACGGGGTTTATCTGGTGCCCGCTTTTGCCGGACTGGGTCTGCCGCATTGGCGGCCGGATGCCCGCGCGGCGATCAGCGGACTCAGCGGCCACAGCGACCGGCGTCATGTGGCGCGCGCCGCGTTTGAATCGATTGCCTATCAGATTTGCGATGCGCTGGAGGCCATGCGGGCCGATGCACAGGTGCCGCTGGCCACGCTTCACGCCGACGGTGGGCCAACGTCCAGTCGCTTTCTGATGCAGTTTACGGCGGACGTTTCCGGCACCGAATTGCGGGTGGCGGCCATGCCTGACTGTTCGGCTTTTGGGGCCGTGTTGGCGGGCCAGGGGGGGATGGGTTTTTCCGCTTCGCGGTCGCCTTTGTCCGTCGTTTCCGGTCAGGATGTGGTCTATCGCCCTTTGCTTTCGTCCGAACGTGCCGCTTCGCTGCGAAGGGGCTGGCGGTCGGCGGTGCAGCAGGTCCTCGCCTCATGAAAGTTGTCCCGCGTCATTTTCGATTTTTTCTGGCCGTGATCCTCGCCGCCAGCGCGGCGGTGTCGGGGTTGGCGGCGCTTCGTTCGCGCGTGCTGGTGTCCACGGATATCGGCGGAACCGACTTCGATGATTTCCAGTCGCTGGTTCATCTGCTGGTTTACTCCGATCGGATTGACCTCGAGGGAATCGTGGCGTCGCCTTACGGAAAAAATCCGAACCGGCTGCAGTACATCCGGAAAATCATCGACGTGTACGAAAAGGATTATCCCCGCCTGCGCACCTATTCCGACGCCTATTCCAC
>JBEHXD010000668.1:0-3259 GCA_048498875.1 Verrucomicrobiota bacterium | reverse complement strand
CCTGAGCGAAATCAAAAGTCCTGGCGGTCACGCGCCAGCCGACGCGATCCGCTGCGCCGACGTCACACGCCCGTTCAGCACGGCATTCAAGGTCCGCACCATTGCGCTGACCTGCGCGCGGTCGATGTTCGCGGTACAGCTGCCGGGCTGCGTGAGCGGGTCGATGAGCGTGCCGATCAGGTCCAGCGTCAGCACGATGTCCTGGATGGACGAAAGCTCCTCGCGCAGATCGGCCAGCGCGGCGGCCGCCAGGCCCGGCTCGGGCGCGCCGAAGCTGCGGTGGAGGGAAGGATCGCGGTCATTCAGCGATGCAGAGGGGGACGGCATGGGACGCTCCTTGCGGGTTCGATGATGAACGTCCGCCGCCATCGTGAGGATGGCGGCGGCCCGAACGGGTTAGCGAACCGGACAATCCCAATGAGAAACCGGCAGGCTCTCGCGAGCCTCCCATCCGGACCGCCTAAAAAGGAAGCACGAATGAAAGAGGCCACGGGAAACCTCGTGGTTTACCAATGGCCTCGACTGCAGCCATTGGGGTTGTTCAGGTCGCTAAACCTCGCTCACTTTTTTTGTGAGCAGTATGACTTTAAACGATTCCAAACACTAAAGGTAATAAGGAGCGTCCCCTACAAAGTCGGCGCCCACCGGATCGGCGCCGAATTAAGGCAGGGCGACCGCTATGCCTGGGACAACCATATCGTAAGCATCACAAAATCTGAACTACGGATTCTTTCCACAACAGCCGCAGTTTTGAAAGTTATTTAGGTTGAAAAGTTTGACTGAGTGGGCCGCGGCCCCGCATGGCCCAAAGCCGCTGCAAGAATTCTCGCGAATGCGGAGCCGTATGGCGTATACCAACTGAGTCCTCCACCCAAAGGACGTCATTAGTGAAAAAATCGCCGTCGGGACTGGTGTAGCACGAGTCCTCTTTCCTTACTTTGTAGTCGTAGCGCTCGCGCTCGTCCAACGTATATTCACATCTAAGTCGGTGCGTGCATAAAGGTGATGCGGTATGAAATTAAAGTCAATTGAACTCAAAAGCTATCGACGGTTCGAGCATTTAAAGATCGACGGACTGCCTCCCGCCAAGCTCGTGGTGCTGGCCGGACCAAACGGGTCTGGAAAAAGTTCTTTATTTGATGCCTTTTCCATCTGGCAACAACTTCACAAAGATGGACTTAATTGGGACGCGTCGTATCACAGCCGTGCTGGTGCCCCATGGAATCAGCACGTGATGCTCGAATTTCATTCGGGTTCCCCTTCGAGAAAGACTTTTTATTTTCGAACTGCCTACCGCAACGATCCAGATTTTCAAATCAACTCGCTCCACAGACAAGGTCCGGCGGCCGACGAGACGCGAATTCGAAGAATGATCGATGCCGACGGCGCTGTGGGTGCAAATTTCCAGCGCCTTGCATCGAACGCTTTAGAGCAAGCTTTTGCGTTGTCGAAGGATTCAATGACTTTAAAGGAATTTCGCGAAGATACTATCGGCGAAATTTCGTCAGCCATGGTACGCATCTTTCCGGACCTGCGGCTGCACACTCTAGGCAACCCGCTGGAAGAAGGTACCTTCCGATTCGCAAAGGGGACGATCAATCAGTTCAGCTATAAAAATCTCTCCGGCGGAGAAAAGGCGGCATTTGATCTGCTGCTTGATCTAGTTGTAAAAAAGAAAAGCTACGATGACACAGTGTTCGTCATCGATGAACCAGAAACGCACATGAATACTCGCCTTCAGGGTGATCTTCTAAGAGAGCTTTACAACCTTGTGCCGGACCAATGTCAGTTGTGGATATCGACGCACTCAATCGGAATGATGCGGGAGGCTCGGAGTCTTTATAAAGAAAACCCAGGTCAGGTCGCGTTCTTGGACTTCGAGGGGCAGGATTTTGACAAGCCGGTCTCACTGAAACCTATCATCCCCAACCGCCCGTTTTGGGAGCGCATCCTCCGAGTCGCTCTAGCTGACCTAGCAGATTTGGTTGCTCCGCGGCAGATAATTGTTTGCGAAGGAAATCCCAAGATTCCGACACCAGGGAAAAATGAGGAACACGACGCACGCGTTTTCAGCGTGATCTTCGATGAAGAATTTCCTGATACACGTTTCATCTCCGGCGGAAATTCGTTTGACGTAGCGTCAGATCGTCTGAAATTTGTGACGACCTTTCCTCATGTAATTAAAGGGGTTGATATTCGTCGTGTGATCGACCGCGACGATCATTCACCGCAGGATCAAGCAGACATGAAGGCTAAGGGGATTTACACATTGTCGCGCAGACACTTAGAGAGCTATTTATACGATCCCGAAATTCTGCGAGCTCTTTGCGATTCGTTAGGGAAGCCCGATGATTTTGCCGCCATAGAAGCTGCTAGAACCGCAGCGCTGACAGCAGCAGCAGCGCGAGGCCGCGCGCCAGACGATATGAAAGCCGCGGCACCCGAGTTTTATACCAATGCCAAGCGAATTCTGGCGGTAGTAGGCGTCGGCAACGATTCCCTGAGCTTCGCTAGAGACACGTTAGCGCCGCTTGTCAAGCCCGGCACCGCTACATACGCTCAACTAAGGCAGGACATTTTTGGACCGTAGAGAGTTTTGCAAACTGGGTATGGCAGCGCGAGGCGGAATCGAATTACGAGTTTGAATCCGCCGACACGCAGATTGCTGCCCTCCTGAGACTCACCACCAGCATGCTTTTCGTTGCCTAAAGAATTCCTCTCTCCTCCACAAAAAACATCGGCGAATTCTTCAAATCAATAAACCGCGCCTCATCCTCCAGCAACTCCGCATTCGCCTTCCGCGCCCCTTCCTTCCACGCCTCCGACTTCCCCTCGCGGCTCTCGAACCAAAGCTCCGCGACCCCATCGAACGCCTCCGGCGCTCCGCGCTTTTCCTGAAGCGCTTTGGAGAACTTGTCGTTCATCGCGTGGCACTGCACGTACTTGCGAATCCCCAGCGCCTCGGCGTGTGAGCGAACCAGCGGTGCGTGCACGTCGTACCAATAGCGCTGGAACTCCTCGCGCGTCATGTGCGGCAGGCGGCGCATGCAGAACATCAGTTTGGTCGTGGTTGTTGCTTCAGATTGGGGGGCGGTCATGAAACGAATCCTTTCCAGGTGCGCATGTAGTCGATGAAGGCCGGGCCCAGGCCCTGGCTGGTCAGGTAGTCGGCGGAGACGGGCAGGGCGGGTGGCGTGTAGGCGGCGTCTTCGCGCGCGCGGTTGGCGAAGTCGTGGGCGATGATCGCGGCGCGGCCGAT
>JBEHXD010000667.1:0-3261 GCA_048498875.1 Verrucomicrobiota bacterium | reverse complement strand
ACCATGAAGAGGTTCACCTGATCGCGCTTGCGATAGGCCATGCCCGAGATCGCCGAGAGGCCGAGCCAGCAGAAGCCTTTCACGTCTTTGAAGGGCGTCGGCACGGCGATGATAAATGTTTGAGCAGTTTCCGGCGCAATGGCGGCGCGGAGATTGCCGCTTCCGACCGCAGCGCGCACGAGCACGTCGAGGTCCGGCTCTTCAATGTGGATACCGCCGCGATTGATCGTCTCGACCACCCGCGGCACCACGTCAACCCCAAGCACCCGCTTCCCCTTGGTCGCAAAAATCGACGCGGTGGGAAGACCGATGTAACCGAGGCCGAGAACGCAAATATCGTGCGCGGCCGATGCCGCGTGGTTCTTAGATGTTGGTTCTTTCGTTTCAGCAGGACTCATAATTTGCTTTCGGCCCGTTTGAGATAGGCCATGTAGCCGTTGAGCAGACGAATCGCTTCCGTTGCTAGGCGCTTGCCGTCATCGAGAATTTCCCGGTGAATCAACCCCTCGTCGCTCGCTGTGATTAGATGGTCGACGACCTCATGGCACGACCCGCGGGCAATTCCGCAAAATTTCCGATTGTCCATGAAGTTATACCGACCGTAGCCCTCGGCGATGTTCGCCGTTGTGCTCCTCGCGGACCGAAACAATTGATCCGCCAAGCGAAACTTTTCATCGACCGGGAGCGTTGGGATTACTTTCCGAACGACAAAAAGCCGTAGCTGGCGACATGCATTCCAGCACGCAAGATCCTCAAACGATTTTATCGCTTCAGCGCTCACCAGGAACCAACAACCGGCAACTACGAACCCAACGCCTTTTCCAGAATCGTTACGATTCTGGAGGAGGCGTTGCCATCCCCGTAAGGATTTCGCAGCGCCGACCGCCGCGCATAGGCGTCGGCGTCGTCGAGCAGCGTCGTAGCTTCCCGCAGAATCTTCGCCGGATCGGTGCCGACAAGCCGGCAGGTTCCAGCCTCGACGCCCTCGGGCCGCTCGGTCGTCTCACGCATCACCAGAACCGGCTTGCCGAGGCTCGGCGCCTCCTCTTGCACGCCACCGGAATCGCTCAGGACAAAATGGCAGCGATCCATCAGCCAGATGAAATCCTCGTAGGCCACCGGCGGCACCAGCGCCACCCGAGCGTTGCCACCCAGCAATCGCTGGACCGGTTCCTGCACGTTTGGATTCAAATGAACGGGATAAAGTAAGCCCACGTTCGGATAACGCTGCGCAATCTCAGCAATCGCCCGGCAGATGTTTTCAAAACCTTCGCCAAACGATTCGCGGCGATGTCCTGTCACCAGGATCCAGCGTGTCGGAGGACGGAGGGAAGAGGAAGTTGGGCTGAGAACAGATGACGGACCAAAGAACCGGAGGGCGAATTCTTCAGGAACACCACAGCGAATGGCCCGTGCGACGGGATTTGTGGTCGCCTCTTGTTGGCGAGCGCGCACCCAAAGAAGGGAGTCGACGACGGTGTTACCCGTCACATGAATGTTGGCGCTAGGAATGCGCTCCGCTTGCAGGTTGGCCGCGCTCCACCCCGTCGGCGCGAAACACCAGCGTGACAACGGATCCGCCAACCGCCGGTTCATTTCTTCCGGCCAGGGGGCATTAAAGTCGTAGGTCCGCAGACCCGCTTCCACATGTCCCACCGGAATGCGTTCATAGAACGCCGCGAGCGATGCACCGAGCACCGTGGCGGTGTCGCCCTGCACGAGCACAGCCGCCGGACGGCGTTCACGCAAAACAGTCGTGACACTGGTCAAGACCCGCGCTGTGACATCAGGCAAGGTCTGGCCCGGCTGCATCAACATCAGATCGATCTCCGGCTTGAGTCCGAACACCGCGAGTGTCTGGTTGAGCATTTCCCGGTGCTGGCCCGTCGAGATCAGCAGCGGCTCGAGGTTGGCGCTTTGTGCCAACGCAAACCACACCGGCGCCATTTTAATCGCTTCCGGCCGGGTGCCGACGATGACCGCAACGACTTTCTTCATGCTCACTTGGTTATGCTGGGATCGAGTGGAGTCGTCGAATCGTCGAATGGGCCTTTCGACCTTCGTTTTAGATAAGCCATATAGCCATTGATTCGACGAATTGCGGTGTTCGCGAGTTGTTCGCAATGACCCAGAATGTCAGTCGAAATCAACCCTTCGTCATTCGCCGTAATGGCGTGATCGATAACCTCGAAACATGAGCCCCGCGCATTGCTGCAGAACTTGGCTTCATCAAGAAAATGGAATCGCCCATAACCTTCCGCGATGTTCGCGGTCGTCGAACGGGCCGCGCGAATCAGTTGATCGACCAACCGGAATTTTTCCGTCGGCGGCAACCGAGGCACGATTGTTTTAACCACATACAAGCGCAGCGCTCGACAGTCCTGCCAGCAGAGAAGATCGCGAAAACTGTCCGTCTTCCGTGAAGATTCACCGCTCTGATTCATCGCTCCATCATCCATCGACTACTCCCCACTCGACCATTCACCATCCCACCCTACACCTCAATCCAACGACGCTCGGCAATGGCTTGCGGGATTGCGAGCGTAGCACGGGCGGAATTCGCCAACTCAAGCCACGGGATGAGTGGCGCCCCGCCATTCTTCACCCGCTCCGCAAAAAGCGCGAACTGCCGCGCGTGGCCTTTGTCCTGCCTTGTTTTCATTTTCGAAAACGAACGAAATCCATATCCGCGCAACTCGATAAAATTATCCAACAGCAGGGAACGCCCGCCGCAATGCACCTCGATGCGTTCCTTGCTCAGGTCGCGATGACCTTGCGCAAAATAGTTCACGACGGCAGTAGAGCCGTTCTCGTGGCGGAGCAGGATGGATGCCGAGTCCGTCGCCCCATCGAGCGCCGTCGCGCTGATCGCGACAACCGGGCTGCCGGTCAGATGGATCGCGAGGTCGATGAAGTGGCAGGCCTCCCCGACCAGCCGTCCGCCGCCCACTTCCGAATCTTGCACCCAGTGATTCGCCGGGATCGCGCCCGCATTCATCGTGGCAACGAGCGAGATCGGGCCGGCATTCGGGCCGAGCTGTGTCTTGATCTTCTCGATGTGAGGAGAAAACCGCCGGTTAAAGCCGACCGACAACGTTGGGAGGATATTGGTTTTTGGCTCTTGGTTGTTGGTCGAATCCTCCCTCGGAACTGATAACCGGGAACTGAGAACCGCCCCAATTTGGGCGAGTTCGCCCAAATGGAGGCACAGCGGCTTCTCCACCAGCACATGCTTCCCAGCCTTGAGCGCCGCGACCGTTT
>JBEHXD010000666.1:0-3270 GCA_048498875.1 Verrucomicrobiota bacterium | reverse complement strand
TGGGCGATCGCCTACAAGTTTGTCCCGGAAAAAGTCGAAACCCGGATTCGCTCGATCACCTTGCAAGTGGGCCGAACCGGCGTGCTGACCCCCGTGGCTGAATTGACGCCGGTGAAATTGGGCGGCTCGACCATTGCGCGGGTTTCACTTTTCAATCGCGATGAAATCGCCCGCCGCGACATTCGGGTGGGCGACTTTGTATTCATCGAGAAAGCCGGCGAAATCATCCCCGCGATCGCCAGTGTTGATCGATCAAGACGAACGCCGGACATCGTTCCGTATTTGTTTCCGACGGATTGCCCAAACTGCCATGCGCGATTAACGCAAGCGGCAGGCGAGTCTGCGCTGCGGTGTCCCAATCTTGATTGTCCGCCGCAAATAAAACGGCGCATCGAGCACTTTGCCTCGGCGGCATGCGTGAATATTTCCGGGCTTGGTCCCGGGACGATCGACAAACTGGTGCAGAGGGGGCGGGTGAAAAGTATTGCTGACATCTATCAACTACGCCGGGAGGATTTGCTTTCCCTTGATGGCATCGGGGAGAAATCCGCTGACCGACTACTGGCAGCAATTCAGCAAAGCAAGCGGACCGAGCTCTGGCGCTTCATTAAAGGACTTGGAATCCCTCAAGTCGGTGATGTGGCCGCGCACAACCTGGCCAATCACTTCAGCGACCTGACCGGATTGGCTCAGGCACGGCGGGAAAATTTCTCGAGCAGGGGGCAACCCATTGTGAGCGATACCTTGCTTCAAGGAATCCTTGCTTACTTTGCGATTCCTGCGAATCGTGAGATGGTGGGGCGTCTGGTTGATGTCGGAGTAGGAGCCAATCGTTCTGCGAGCGAAAAGACGGTGGCCGCGTCTGTAAATTGATCGTTTATTTTTATCCCCTGTAAAATCGCTTTAGTCGCAAGCTTTTTTGAGAACACGGATACTTCCTGTTAGTAAGGTCGTTAAGAAGTGAAGGTGTTTCTTGTTTTTTCGGCAGTGGGCTAAACCGTAAAGGTTCTCAATCAATGAAGAGTCTGATTCATGGGAATTCTTCTTCAACTGGTGTAGGGTGTACTCCTTTATTCTTACCCCATGCCCTTGTCCCTTCGTCCGTTTTTACTGGCACTGATTTCTCCCCTGGCCGCAACGGCCCAAGTCTATCTATCGGTGGACGTGACTCACCCCATCCGCACCGTGGATGAGCGGGTTTTCGGAGTGAATGCGGTCATGTGGGACGGTCAGACCGGGACGTCGCAAACCCTGTCCCTTGTTCAGGCGGCAGGTATTCGCGCGATTCGTATTCCGGGTGGATCCGCTTCCGATGAATATAACTGGAGCACTAACAAGGGCTATGACTTTACCAACAAAGTCCCCAACAACTGGACTTGGGCGGCAGGTTTCGATTCATTTTCCAAACTGATCGCCGACGGAAACAAACAGGCGGTCGTTACGGTTAACTATGGGTCGGGCACGCCTGAGGAAGCCGCAGCCTGGGTTGCCTATGCCAATGCGAGTTCGAGTTTGTTGGGCACGGGCGCGGACATTACTTACAACACCGACGCGAAAGGATTGGATTGGAAAACAGCGGGGTATTGGTCCGCGTTGCGAAATTCCGCTCCGCTCGCGCAGGATGACGGGCGAAATTTTCTGCGCGTTGGCCGGGCGAGTCCTTACGGGATTAAATACTGGGAGATCGGCAACGAGTGCTACGGTTCCTGGGAGCGCGACACCTATCCCAAACAATGGGATCCTGTAACCTACGCCACCCAGGCGCAAAAGTTCATCAGCAAAATGAAAGCGGTGGATCCCACGATCAAGATCGGCGTCGTGGCGCAGACCGGTGAGGATAATTTGGATTCCAATTCGCCCCAAACGCCGCTCGTCACCAATCCACGGACAAATGTCCAACACAAGGGGTGGACGCCGAGGATGCTGGCCACGCTTAAATCGCTCGGTGTGACACCGGACTACATTATCTACCATCGCTATGAGCAGACGCCGAAGGCGGATGCGATTAAATATGGCGGGGTATACGAGTCCGATGCGGCATTATTACAGAAAGCCAAGACCTGGCCGAATGATGCCGCCGATTTACGGCAACAACTCACGGATTATCTCGGTGCCGCTGGTGCGGGAGTCGAAATCATTGTGACGGAAAACAATTCGGTGTACGGCATGCCCGGCAAACAAACGACCAGTCTGGTCGACGGCCTCTATCTTGCCGACAGCATTGGCAATGTGATGCAGACGGAAATTAATGGATTGATCTGGTGGGATCTCAGGAACGGCCAGGAGAACGGCAACAATAACGATTCATCGCTGTATGGCTGGAGGCAATACGGTGACTACGGCATTCTTTCATCCCCTTCGAGCTTTGGGTCTGCGACGGCCTACGAGCCGTATCCAACTTATTATGCGATGAAGCTGCTTTCAAAATTTGCCCGCGGCGGTGACACCGTGGTGCAGTCGACCAGCACCAATTCATTACTGTCAGTTTTCTCGGTCAAGCGGGTCGATGGCTCGTTGAGCGTCCTGGTGATCAATAAGGATCCTGCCAACGCCCAGACTGCCACAATTATGCTCACCGGGTTCATGCCCAGTTCGCGCGTAACGACGTATACCTACGGTAAAACCCAGGACAATGCCGCCATGCCCGGCGGAAGCGGTTCACCGGATTTGGCTTCGGCCAATATCGTGATCGATGAAACCGTTAGGATCTGGCAGGGTGATGCGGGTAGTACAGCGTCCATCATTCCTCAATTTGATGCCTCGGTCGCACCTTACTCGGCGACGGTTTTCTCCCTGGTTCCTGAAGTGCTCCCCGCCATCACGAGCCAGCCAACAAGCCAGACTGTCCTGAGTGGAAAAGCCGTCACGTTGGGTGTGGTCGCGACAAATGTCGTTGCGCCGTTTACCATCAATTCCCACGGCGATACCATCGCGTCCTATCAATGGCGCAAAAATGGTATCGATATTTCAGGAGCCACCAGCGCTTCTTTGACGATCGCGAATGCGCAGTCATCCGATGCTGGCACTTACACGGTTGTAGTTTCCAATCTGGCGGGTTCGGTGACGAGCAGCGCGGCGACTTTGACTGTCATTCAGGGGGATGCGTCGTCTGATTTCAACGGAGACGGGAAGCCGGACGTGATCTGGCAGAACCGGCTGACCGGGGAGCGGTATATTTACCTGATGAACGGGGCGAGTTTCCTTGGGGGGGCGAGTCTTGGCACGGTGGGGTTGGAGTGGACGATTGGTGGCACCGGAGACTTCAATCAC
>JBEHXD010000665.1:0-3271 GCA_048498875.1 Verrucomicrobiota bacterium | reverse complement strand
CTTTTTTGTGGGTCGGGGTTGGATTTTTACGGCGGGCTTTGGCATCCCGGCGCGTTTTGTTCGGTCCCTGCGGCCGCTAAATTCCCGCGGGGTGGGGGCACCCCGCCCACACCACCAAAAGCGTTACCGGCCGGCGAGCAGTTTGGTCAGCTCGGCCTGGTCGATTTCACCCGTGACGGCATGCAGGTGGTGAAGGACGCCCATCCGGTCGTCCTCGCTGGCCGTGGAGATATCCAGCATCCAATCCTCGGGCTTGGACGAACTCACAATCACTTCGTCCGACCAGCGAATGACTTCGGCGGCAGTGACAAATCCCCGGGTGATCCCCTGGATGTAATATTCGGCCATGGTGCGGTGGTTCGGAGTCGACATAGAGGCGGTAAAATTGGGCGTGGCGGGGAAATTTCAATGGAATAACCCGGGTTTCAGGTCCGGACCGCAAAGATACCGTCTTAAAACGATAATCGCCTTTATTTATGTGTGCAGGGATTCTTCCTTCCGTGGTGTTTAACGGATAGCAATGAAGACAATTTACCGACTCCTCCTTCCCCTGCTTTTATCTGGAGTGTGTGGGACTTTGTTTGGGGCGAGTCCGTTTGAGCCACCGGGAGACAATGACGGCGTCGCCATCAACCAGACGGACGTCCTGGTCTATCCTTATTCGATGACGACGAGCGGGATTCTCACGGGTGAGGCGCAGGTGATGATCAGCGTGGATGCCGAGGGGAAACTGGGCGATGTGCTGGTCGTGGCCTATACGAACATCGCTTTTGCGGATGCGGCGGTGGGTGCGTTGAAGCGTTGGACGTATGAACCCGCCCGGGTGCATGGAGTCCCCCGGTCCTCGCGAGCCTACGTGCTGTTCAAATTCAGGAACGATATGGGGGCGATGATCCAGAAGCTTCCTTCGATCAACGACGCGGGCATCCTCCGTTCGCTCAATGAGCGCTATGTTTACACTCCCTGTAAATTGCGCGATCTGGACCGGATTCCCATCCCCACGGATGTGGTGGCTCCGGTTCCGCCCAAGGGCGGCCTCGCGGAAAAACGCGTCGTGACGGTGGAATTCTACATCGATGATCAGGGGCATGTGCGCATGCCGGCCATTGACCGGAGCGAAGCCGACGATGCCTATGCCGCTGCGGCGGTGCGGGCGGTGGAACAGTGGCATTTCGAGCCTCCGCTGCGCAAGGGCCGCCCGACTTTGGTACTCGCCCAACAAAACTTCTCTTTCGTGCCGAAGCCGTAGCCGGGCTCCTTGGCCCAAGGTGGAACGCGGCCTCCGGACGCGTTGGTTTGATCAGTTGATGCCTACTGTAGGTGGCGTGCTTGCACGCCACGTTGCACGCAAGCGTGCAACCTACGGGGTTCGGTGGAACGCGACGTCCCGGCGCGTTTATCGCGGGTAGGGCGGATTATCCTTAATCCGCCGTCAGGATCATCGCACGCCCAAGGAGGCGACGCACATCCATGGGGCGTTAATATCCTTAATCCGCCGCCTCAGGACGTTCGCCACCGTTCTTCAGTTCGTCTTGCCGGGCGTGTACCCTGACGGCGCTTTAAGGATAAAGCGCCCTACCGCCTCGTCGGTTCCGTCAGCAGACCCGCCAGCATGCCTTTCAACTGGTGCCTGGCACGATAGAGCCGGGTTTCGATCCCACGCTCCGAACAGCCGGTGATCTCGCTGATTTCGCGATAGGACAGGTGGTCGTAGTGATGCAAAATCAGCGTCACCTTCAAATCGTGCGGAAGCCGGTTGATCGCCGCCTTTACCGCCGCCACGGTTTCGTTGTTTTCCATCGCCAGGTCCGGCGTGGGTTGCTCGCTGCGGGGATCAAACGCGGGCGGGGCATGGTCCGGGTCACCGTCGGAACCAGTGGCGGGCCGCTCGAGCGGAACCGTCGGATGACGCCGCTTCCATCGATGGTGGTTGTGACAGAGATTCGATAGCGTCGTAAACAGCCAGGCACTCAGCTTCGTGTCGGGACGAAATCGCAATCGCTGCTGGTAAAGCCGGACAAATGTCTCCGCCACGAGGTCCTGCGCGTCCGCGGTATTTTGCACGTACCGGTAGGCGAAATGGTGCAGGGGCCGCTGCCAGCGATCGACGAGCCGGTTGAGCGCCGCAGCGTCGCCTTGCTGCAGGGCAAGGAGGCTCGCCAGGTCCTGGGTGTGATCGTGGGGGGAAGGCACGGTGCGCGGGGTGGGCGCATCAATTCAGAAATGCACGGGTGAGCGGTTCAGCCGACGAAACCAGCTGGATATAACGCTGCCGCTGTTGGGGATTCATCACCTCGGCCGAGGCGAGAACCAGTTGGCGCGTCGAATCCAGGCATTCGCGGCTGACGTGACGGCGCTCTTCCACGAAGCGGGCAAATTCCAGGAAATCCACCTGGTCGGTCGTGCGTCTGGCCTTTTCAAATTCCGTGAACTCGGCCTGCAAGGCCGCCACTTGTACCGCCATCGCGCGAAGCCGCGGGCTCGACGCCTGATGCAGTTCCCGGATGCGCGCATACTGCGAATCGCTGAGTTGCAGTTCGGTCTTCATCCAGGCGAGCTGTCCGTCGAGGGTGTTGGTCGGCGCCGGGGCGTTGATCCGAAAATAAACCAAATGCGTGCTCAGACCGACCGCGAGCCCGAGCATAAGATAGAGCAAGGTCTTTTTCATCGGTGCAGGTCCTCGTTTTGAGCGGTCATCAGCGGATCGATGAGCTGCAAATAGCTGCGCGCGAGCTGTTCGCCCCGGGCGCGTTGCAGGTGATTCAATCGCACCTCGGCCAGAAAGAGCCCGAGGAGGGCGCAACTGGCGACGAACATCACGGCAAAGGGAGGACGGGCGAACCACGCCTCGACGATCGACCACCAGCCAAGGGGGTTCGCCGGCGCGGCTTCCGCCGCGGCGATACGCTGCCACACCTCGGCGGACAGACGGGTGGGCGGTTCGGGCAGTTTGGACCAGCGGTCCAACAAAGGATCAAGGGGATCAGGCGGCGGTGTATTCATGCGGCGAAAAGCAGGGCTGACGGTAAACCCATAACACCGCGCCAGACGGATGTCCTTCACAAAATTTGCCCCTTTTTTGCCCCGAAGGTGGAGCGTAACCTCCGGACGCGCTTGGTTGGAAAGCGTTAGCGAACGGCCAAACCGGCTGCCGCGTTGGAGGTTGCATTCGCGCGTTCCCCAGCGCGTCCGGAGGCCGCGCTCCACCCGTAGGTGGCGTGCTTGCACGCCACGTTGCGCGTGAGCGTGCAACCTGCCTAGCTTGACGAGG
>JBEHXD010000664.1:0-3291 GCA_048498875.1 Verrucomicrobiota bacterium | reverse complement strand
CCCACCGTCGGCCCTTATCGACCACTCCCATAAAAAACTCAAAAAAACTGCCAGCCGGCGCTTGCATGGCCGCGTTTTCCGATTAAGCTATTGCAACTTAGTTGCATAAGCAAACTGATGGCACGTGCATGATTTTGCATCAGCAATCTGGTTGCGTGTAACTCGTGGGGATGCTGCGACGACGCCCGGTGTACGGGGAGGCAGGTCTCTGGGTCTGGGTTACCTTGAAGGAGGTTTCAATGATTTCCAGACTGATTCGTGACCGCAAAGGTCAGGGCATGGTGGAATATGGTCTCTTGATCGCCGGCGTGGCGCTGGTATGCCTCGCGGGAGTCTCGATGTTCGGACACAAAACGTCCGACCTCATCGGCACGACCGCGTCGATTCTGCCAGGAGCGCATGTCGATGATGGCGGCGCCATCTACAGCGGTCACATCGTCCAGACCAAGAACAACGGCAACGGAATTGCTGTCGACGCCGATCAGATTGCCGCAGATGCAACGGCTGGCGTGAGCAGCTTGGACAACAACCTCGGCATCAACGGCAGCGCCACCGTCACCGATCAGACCTTCGTTTCGGATGGTCCGCCGACCACCCCCGTAACCGGGCAATAATCCCAGAATCATCGGGTCACGGAGGACGCGATCAACGACTCAGTCCTCCCGCTTGGTGCGCAACTGAGCGGGAGGACTTTGGATTCATTTTGTCTGCACAATCATGACTTACTCGATGGTGCTGATTCCCCCCCTGGTGCTGACGCTTCTTGCTGTGTGGCTCGATCTGCGCACCCGTGAGATTCCCAACGGGCTATCGCTGGCCATTCTGATCTGGGGCTTCGCCGCGTGTGTTTTCGGATGGGCCGGCGTCAACTACGCATTTTTTGCGGAGGGCTTGGCCATGGGGATCGCCGCGGCCGCGCTTTTGTTTTTTCTCGGCAAGCTCGGGGGCGGCGATGCGAAGTTGCTCTCCGCGCTCGGAGGCATCCTGGGATGGCGGGGAGCGGTCTTGATGTTAGTGGTGATGGCGCTGGCCGGAGGAATTCTGGCACTCGTCGCGGCCGTTCGGGGGCGGAAGACATTTGCCTACGGTCCGGCGATCGGCGCGGGAGTGCTCGCGCATTTTCTGCTGGTGATGCGAGGCGGGGTATGACGGCGATTCTCACAAACACCCAGCCGGTGCGAAAGGCGCGAAACCGCGGGCAGGCCCTCGTGGAATTCGCCGTCGTCGCCATCGTGCTCTATCTGGTTCTGGCGGCGATTTTTACCTTCGGACGCGCGTTTTTTGTGCTACAGGTCGTTCAGCAGGCATCGGACGTCTTTGCCCACGAACTGGCGGAAACGCCGGTGGCGCCCACGGCCACCCTTCTCTCACAACCCGCCGCGCCCACCGATCTTCTCCCGCCGCTGAATAGTGCGGGCCAGCAGCCCGAAACCCCCACCGCTGATCAGCAACTCGTCGCGTCCACCGTCTTCGACGAGAGCAAGCTGCAGGTGGATATCTCCGCATGGGTCGCCAGCTCCGGCTCGCAAACGTTGATGGATTTCCTCACCGATCCCAGTGGCGCCGTGAAATTGCCGCTGGTCAATCAGCTCCTGGTGCCCACGATGATCATGGACCACCGGCCGGACGGTTCGACGTGGCTCACTTATCCGGGCATCACGAACCACAGTGAAAACCCGGCCGTTCCCGATGACGGGCATTTTTACGTTCCTGTCCTGAAGGCCAGCGATGGGACCGCAAACTGGGTTCGCGTGGTGGAGACGCTGGGAACGTCGGATTCCTTTCCGCTGACAGCGACGGTCAACCCGGATGGGTCGACGAGCGTATCGGGAGGCATCGCGGCTATCCGGCTGAATTATCCCTTCCAATCCGCATCGCTGAGTTCCTTCACGACGAATGACCCAACCACTTCCGCGCTGATCGAAGCCCCGGCAAGCGACACCGCCGATCCCAATTTCAGCAACAGTCAATCGCACCAGGGCGGCCTTTACGGCGGCACGGATCACCTCGGCGTGCAGGCAGTCGGAAAGCTGCTGGTGCGCCCCTATCAGCGGATTCTCAGCGGACAGGCCGCATACCGGCGCGAGGTGTTCGCCGCGCCCGCCACGGCGCCGGGTTCGTAACGATGGATTCGAGATGTTCAAGCCGGGATGTGACGGATAACGGGATATGAAAAATTTTCTGATCGCCTTTCTTCTCTTGATCGTGCTCGCAGGCGCCGCCTTCGGAACCCTCGCGTACCTCGGGGTCCTGAATCCCAGGCCGGTCCCGGTGGTGCGGCAGGCGCCTGGAGTGCCCGAAGGGACCGTCGCCGTTCCCGTGGCCATTCGCCACATTGCCGCCTACCAGAAAGTGACGCGGGACGATCTGCTGAATCCGCAATCCGCCCAGCCCCGCTTCGTGTATCTGCGTCCGACCAAGGGCCCCAATGCCCCCATCACGAACCTCGCGGACATCATCGGTCGCGTGCTCCGTCACGACAAAGATCCGGTGTACGTCTTCACCGAAGCGGACTTCTTTCCCCGCGGCACCGAGCCCGGTGACGCCGCGGCGATTCCGCCCGGCAAGCGCGCCATGACCATCGACGCCTCCAAACTTTCCGGCATCTACCCGGCGCTGCCCGGAAATCATGTGGACCTCGTGGCCTCGCAGGTCATCGACAACAAGGGCGCGAAAGGCCCCAATTATTCCTCGCTTTTGGCCAATCCGAATGCCATTCCACCCGGCGCGGTGAAGCGCGCCACGTTCACCGTGCTGGTGCAGGACGGCGTCGTGATCACGCCCGTCACGCGCCGCGATTCGACCTACATGGGGACCGGCGACGGCCTGATGCCCAGCCAGGTCGTGAAAAAAAAGCCCGTCGAAGAAATCATGATCGCAATGGATCCCGACGAGGTCCCGAAACTCACGGAGGCTCTCGCCGCCGGCGAAACGATCAACTGCTTCCTCCACTCGGCGCAGCCGACCACAGCCGCCGCGGAAAAGACGGAAATCCCCGATGCTCCCGATACCACGCAGCCGGCCGGACATGCCGTCGAAAAGATCGTCGGCCGACAGCACAACTTTGTTTATCTTCCCTCCACCGCGGAATCCCCAACTGAAAGTTCACTGACGCCGCCGCAACCGACCACCGGGGGGGAGCACTAATATGAAATGTGCACTTCCCTTCAACACAACGCGCCTGCGGCGCCGCCGGGGGTCGGTGCTCATCCTCGTCGCCTGCCTGATGCTCGGTTTTTTCGGCCTGCTCGCGCTGATCGTCGATGTGGGCGTGGCCCGGACGACGCAAAC
>JBEHXD010000663.1:0-3292 GCA_048498875.1 Verrucomicrobiota bacterium | reverse complement strand
GATGTCGCCATGTTGCTGGCAAACCTGCTGGTCGAGCTATGTCGGCGTGCGCGCATGCGCCCCGCCTACCGTGAGGCCCAATGCCATCGCGGCGAGCACTGCGGCAAACAACTGCGCCGCCGGGCGCGGCGATTGGTGCTTGTTTTTCATTATTTTCCTCGTTTGTCGATGCGCGCTTTCAAACGAACCCGTTTCTGCGTGCCAACGGACTTGCCTATCGGGTGTTGCGCGTCATCCGGGTGTGCGTCAAACCCCGGAAGCGTGCTGCGCCAGTCGGGCCTCGATTCGATCGAGCAGTGCGTGGACGAGACCCGAGGCGAAGCGCTGCTTAGCCACCAACTCGTCCTCGTCATCATCGCCGTCGACAACGTGGAACTTGGCGTAGGCCACGGATCCAGCCTTTTGGTACCCCTCTCCGTCCTCGTCATCGCAGAAGCGGCTACGCAGCGCAGCGAGTCCTGCGTCGATCGCGCCCGGGTGAGCGTTGGACAGCTGCCGTTGAACGAAGAGTTCTGCGACCGCATCGATTGTTCCAGCGTACTGGAGCACGTGAATAAGGTCGCCGGCATCCTTGTTCTCCATTCGATCGGCGAGCGCCAGCGCCTTCAGGATAACGAATGCAGGTACGTCGGCGAATCGAACCACCTCGGTGGAAATGCCGCCACCGTCCAGCAGTTGCCCGGTGACCTTCCGCTCCCCATACCAGTCGTGCACCATTCCTCCGAACCGCACGGCCAGAGCCGAGACACGTTCACCATCGACGGTGACCGGCTTGCCTGGTTGGTCGGTGCCCGCGTCGCGAAGGAACTCGACAAGCACGTGCATATGCTCGTCAACCTTGCGCTTCCATTGCCATGACGAGCGGCTTCCGTTGGAGGTAGTGTGGCGTTCGAATCCGCGAGCGGCAAGTTGGTCAGCCAACGAGCTATAACCTTCACCGTCAGCGATCACTGCAAGGTTCAAGACAACGTCGACGTCCGAGGTCCCGGCATGCGCCGGTACATCCGGCGGAGCCTCTGGTGTCAGATACCGTGGTACAAGACCGCCCACAAGTCGCAGGGTGTCTTTGAGACTGCCGAACGCGCAGAGTAGGGTGAGCAAGGTACTTTCGCACGCTGCAGTAACGTCGGGGCGGTACCCCGCCGCAGTGGTGGGTTTGACTCCAGCCATCTATAGCTCCAGTTTCTCAAGAACGTGTTGAGCCAATTCCTTGTTTCTGCCTCGGCCGTCGAGCAGGTCGAGATAGAAGATGAAAGGGCTCGCGAAATATGTCGGATAGTTCGGGAAAGAGTCGCGGAACAGGAGGCTGGCACCGTCGCGTTCGACGACGGTAACATTTGCCCCCTTTTCGGCCGGTTTCATGCCGATCGCGCGCGCAAGTTCTTCGGAGTGCCCCGGCGGGACGATGATCTCTGCGGTGTCTACGCTCGTAAGCAGCGGAGCGTAGATATTCGCGGCGGCCGCACCCGTGAAAGCCCAGTCGAACGAGACGCCGGCCCTATCGATCCGGTGCGTGAGGTGCTCAAGCAGCATGTTCGGCCGCTCCGTGAACGCGTACCAGCGGGTGCGCTTTTCCTTGCGTTTCGTCCAAATTGTTGCCCACGCTTCCAGCAGTTCCTTTGGTTTTGTCAGCCGGCGCCTAAGTGTCGGGCCGGTGCCAGTGGATTCGCACCACTCGCGCCGCTCAAGTTCCTGAAGCACTTTGGACGATGTGTACGGCGACGTCCCTGACATCTCCGCGAGCTCGTTTCCGGCTATCCACTTGTTCCGATTGACCAGGAGTGTGTGCACGACCATTTCCCGCGATTCGGTGAATAGCGAGGTGGTTTCCTTCCTTGCGCGGGGTAGGTCTGGCCGCTCAATGTTGATCAGCCAGTTGCGCCAGCTAAGACGTAGGTTTCCATTACGCTCGAAATAGCCGATTCCGCGCTTGCGGAGCTGCTCTCTGGCCCCGGGGCTTAGTGATTCGGCGGCTACCAGGAGGATGAGGTCCTGCGGGCGCTCCGAAGCGAGCTTATATTCGGAGAGTTTCCAAACGGCTTCTTGTACGTCGCGGGGGTACGCGACGCGTAGTGCTTCCACGGCGACCACTACGGACTTGCCGCCGGCATCGAGCTCCAGCGCCAGATCCAGGCTCGGCCCGCTCGCGGGCTTGGGCTCTATGTGAGCGACACTGATCCGCCCGTCCGTGGCCTCAGCCAAAGCAAGGCCAAGCTCGGCGGCGACCTCGGCCTCGAATGCCGCGTGGTTCTTTGCCGGCTGATTCTGTGCGGGTTTGTCCATGGCATCTTAGCGAAAATGCGTACATTTGCTGTACAGCAAACTATAGCCGATCAGCCTTATATTAGCAAAAATCGGAATATTAGCTGGGCAGCTAATATGCCGGGTACCGCTAAGAAAGAGGGCAAAATGTGATGCTGTCGACGCTAGTATGTCACCCCAGGCGGTCTGGAAGTCGCTGATGGGGCACTATAGCTCTCTGGCGTGGGGATGTGCGGTGACGTCGCGCCATTGGGGATTGCCGATGTGCTCGCGATTGCCCGGCCACCAGACCCGCACTTTCGACGTCCGACCTCCGAGGGGTGTTGATGGACGAAAAAAACGTAGCAGTTCGCGCAACTTAATGACGGGCGCTCACATCGGCAGCAAGCAACAATATTGCGCGGAATTGAGTAGGAACCCCTCAGCCCAGAAACTTGCGCGCCCACGGGAGCGTCGGCGTGTTTAAAGCGGAGTCGCTGGCGGATGGAAATGGCCTTCACTTCAGCCTCCCTTCAATGCTTTGGTCGCCGTGATGGCGCTATCAATAGCCTGTTCAGGCGATGTGCCGGTGCCGCGCGGGCCGCCTTCGTCTTCGCTGCGCATGCCACGCAGCACCCAAGTGCCCACCTCGTCCTGGTGCAGCACGCCATTGTCCAGTAGCAGTTGCAGGAGAAAGCGATGCCGGGCCCCGGCAGCGTCGTTTTCGTCCTGGGCTGCAAGCGCGCGCACGATCTTGGGGTGCTTTTTGATATGGTCCGCGTCTGGGTCGACCAGCTCGTTCTTTGGGTGCAGAAGCACCGTTAGGCCGAACGCCGCGCGGAACAGCCCGCCACGCGCGTCTGCGCGCAACAGCATGGCAATGACACGCCGGCAATGGTCCGGGTTGTCGAGATCGAAACTGTCATCGTCTGTCGTGCCGTCATCCGCCGGCTCGCCATTGCCCTCGTCGATCGACTGTGTCGGTAAACCCGCCGGACGACTTTGTCTCGGCACGACGCTTCATTTCGAATGCGACCCGGGCTCGGAACTG
>JBEHXD010000662.1:0-3297 GCA_048498875.1 Verrucomicrobiota bacterium | reverse complement strand
TGTGGGAAAGACAGACATGACACTCAGCGAAAGCACTGGCCAGGGTGGCAAATTCGCGATCGGCTTCGGCCGGCGAACGCGATCGTCCGAGTGCCACCCTGGCCTCAGATGCGCGCCCCCGCTTAAGCAACCAGCGGGGCGACTCTGAAACCAGCAAGCCCCCGATCAGAAAAATAATCCCGGGGTATACGGCAGAGAGAAACATGCCCCGCCAGGCTGCATCCTGAGCCGTTTTGAGCGCCGTAGCATCAGCCGTTGCCGCCACCGCCTCGACGCTGTGGGTATAAGAAGAACCAACCGTCAGCGAAATAAGGATGCCAATGGTCAGCATCAGTTGAAAAACCGCCGTACCACGGCCCCGAATGGCAGCCGGCAAACATTCGGCCAGGTAAAGGGGAATGATGACCGCGATCATGCCCGCACTTAAGCCCTGCAACGTACGCCCACTCACGAGTAGACCGAAGTCGTGTGACCTGACAATCAACAACACGCTGACCAAAAACATCAGGGCGGCGAGAATCATGAGCCGCTTGCGACCGAGCCAATCGGCCAATGCACCTGCGGCCAATGAGGACACCGTCCCACCGCCAAGCACCGCCGCGACCACCAGCGACTCTTGCGCGACCGTCAGCGAAATCGTCTTGTTGAGATAGAGGAGCGCCGCCCCGATGATGCCGACGTCGTAGCCGTAAAGAAATCCGCCCATCCCGGCGATGAACAACAGCAGTGAAGTATAGACCTTGGAACTCATGTTAAAGAGGTGCTGAACGAACGAACTCCGCCGGTACATGGCGCTTGAACGCCTCGATGGCTTCGTACTCCGCGAGTCCGAGGGTATTGTAAGACTGCGCCAGCCGGCGGCCGCGGTCTTCGGTACGTTGCCAGAATTCGCGGCGGTCCTCGCCGAGGAAAAGCGCTTGGTCTTTTTGCGTCTCGTGCCGGAAAATCGCGCGGCGGCGGCGCAGGACTTCCTGCGGGCTGAGCGGCACCGCGAGATCGATCTCGTCGAGCGGCCACTCGGCCCACGCCCCGCGGTACAACCATAACTCGGCCTCGCGACACCACGATTCGTCCGCCGCCCGCGCCAGCGCATCGCGCAACACGCGCAAACAAAGCCGATGGGTGCCGTGGGGATCGTCGAGATCGCCCGCTGCGTAGATCAAGTTATGTTTCACCTGTTGCAGCACCTTGAGCAGGATCGACACGTCCGCCTCGCCACATTGCCGGCTGCGCGGCGCGGAATTATTATAGAACGGCAAATCGAGAAAGTGCAGCCGCTGCTCCGGCACACCGCACACCCGCGCACCCGACACCGCCTCGATGCGGCGGATGAGTCCCTTCCACGCGAGGATTTCCGGCGTCGCCGGCAAGGGTTCACCCTCGGTGAAACCCGTGCAAAGCGCGCGCACCTGCTGCGTGACCGCATGATCGCCGAGCTTGCTGTCGCGCACGAACGCCAGTGTCCGCCACACTGCCTCGTCCGAAACTGCGCCCGAACCGGAAACTTCGTAGGCGATGTGCACCTCGTGTCCCTGGTCCACGAGCCGGCAGAGCGTGCCGCCCATCGAAATCACATCGTCGTCGGGATGCGGCGAGAGCACCAGCACCCGCTTGGGAAACACCTGTGCGGAACCCGCCCGGAGCGGACGAACCGGCGCGTCGCCGGGCTTCGTGCGCGCAGGATCGCGTCCGCCCGGCCAGCCGGTGATGGTGTGTTGCAATTGATAAAATCCCACGAGATTGGCCTCGTAGGCGGAACCATGCGTACGAAGCAGATCCTGCAAGCCGGCCTCGTTGTAATCGTCGTCGGTGAGTTTGAGAATCGGCTTCTGGCGCAACTGCGAAAGCCACAGAATCGCCCGCCGTGTCATGCGCTCGTCCCACGAAATACCCTGCTCGGACAACGGCCCGGTGAGCCACGGCGCGCGATGGCGGGTGAGCGAACCGGCGGCCGCCTGATCGAGAACGAACAGCGCATTTTCGTGCTCCTGCAAAAAGGACGCGGTGACGTGCGCGCTGACCTCACCCTCGACCGCGGCGCGGACGATGTCGGCCTTGTGCTGGCCCCACGCCATCAGGACCACCCGGCGGGCATTCAGAATCGAACGCACACCCATGGTCAGCGCAAACCGCGGCGTTTGTTCATCGCCGCCAAAGTCGCCCGCGGCGTCGCGCCGCGTCAGCGGATCGAGCGTCACCAGCCGCGTCAGCGAATGCCGCGGGCTGCCGGGTTCATTGAAGCCAATATGGCCGGTGCGGCCGATGCCGAGGATTTGAAAATCGATCCCGCCCGCCGCGCGGATTTTTTCCTCATACGCCGCGCAGTGCGCATCGACCTCGGTCTTGGCCACGGTGCCCAACGGGACATGCGTCCGGGCCGGATCAACATCCACATGGTCGAACAAATGCGTGCGCATAAAGCGCCGGTAGCTTTGCGCATGTTCCGGTGCGATCGGGTAATACTCGTCGAGATTGAACGTGGTGACGTTCGCAAAACTCAATTTTTCCTCGCGATGCAGCCGCACGAGTTCGGCATAAACGCTGACCGGCGTTGAACCGGTGGCCAGCCCGAGCACGACCGGTTTTCCCTCGCGCTGGCGGGAACGGATGAGCGCGGCGATTTCCGCGGCGACCGCCCGGGCACCCTCCAAACTTCCGGAAAATTCGGCCAGGGGAACATGTTCAAAATGACAGGCGGGAACGACGTAGGAAGAGAGCATACTGAAAGGATGAATCAGCGCGGGCTGGGGGTGCGGAATACCCAAAAGTAAAGCGACCGCGGGCGCAATAGCATCCGTGCGTCTTCGGCCTGGAAATCCGGCAATTTTGAAAAAGTTTGTGCGTTTCAACCGGCATCGGCTGTAAGGTTATGAACGCCCCCATGGATGACACTCACCTTTTGCGCGAATACGTTGAGAAAAAATCCGATTCTGCCTTCACCTGTCTGGTTGAGCAACACGTTGCCCTGGTGTATTCCGCGGCGCTGCGGCGTGTGGGTGGGGATCATCATCGCGCGAGGGAGGTGACGCAAATGGTCTTCACCGATCTCGCGCGCAAAGCCTCCCGCCTCACCCGGCATCCCCTGCTGGTCGGCTGGCTGCATCAAAGCACGCGCTGGGCCGCCGCCAGTCTGCGCCGTGCCGAACGGCGGCGTGCCCTCAATGAAACCATCGCGGCCCTTGAACAGTCGCTGACTGAATCCCCTGATCCTCCCATCGACTGGGATAAAATCGTCCCGGTGCTGGACGACGCCCTAAGATGGTGAAGGCGAAGGCGAAGGATTTTTCTTTGTTGTTG
>JBEHXD010000661.1:0-3300 GCA_048498875.1 Verrucomicrobiota bacterium | reverse complement strand
CGACCTCCGGGCGCGCTTTCAGGAATCCCGCGTTCGATAAACGCGCCCGGAGGTCGCGCTCCACCTTAATTCGCAAGCGCTTTTTCCACCGACTGCGCGGCGGCTTCAAAAATCTTTTTCCGAAACGCGGCGTCCTTGGTGCGATCAGTCCGGACTTCCAGAATCCGGATTCCGCGATCGGGAAGTTTTTTCACCAATCCGGCAAAATGGTCCCAATCGCGCACCAGAACATGCTTTGCCCCGTAAGCCCTGGCCAGCGTCGCGAAATCCACCTCCTGGGGCGTGGCAAAAAATTCTTCAAAGGGCGGGTTAAACTGCGCCACGGGCAGATGGCCAAAAATCCCGCCGCCATTATTATTAATTAAAACGATGGTCAGGCTGCCCTTGAATTTGGGCCGCAGAAGAAAACCATTGGTGTCGTGCAGCAGCGCGAGATCGCCCGTCAGCAGAACGGAAGCGGGTTCCCCGTGGGCAATGCCCAAGGCCGTGGAGAGCGTGCCATCGATGCCGTTCGCTCCCCGGCTGAAATAGATCCCGTGGCCGGCGTGTGTGACCGGCCAGAAATACTCGACGTCGCGCACCGGCATTGAATTCGCCACAAACACCGGGGTCGCCGCAGGCAGATTTCCCCCCAGGATCGTCGTTACCACCCCCTCGAAGTTCGTCGCTTTTTCCAACGCCTTGACGAGGCTGCGCTCCGCGGCGGCTTCGGCGCACTGCCACAACTTCCGATAGTCCTCCGGCGCTGGTCCGGTGGAAACGAGGCTCGCAGCGAATGCGTTCACCCGACAGCGCAGATGCCGGGCCGGCAAATGGAGCGCATCCAGATTCTGGACACGGCGGGAAATCACCCAGGTCGATGGCTGGTATTTTTTCAACCACGCCCGCAGTGGTTTGCTCGTGGGCCAGCCGCCAATGCACAGCACCACCTCCGGCTTCAACCTTCGGCCGGCTTCACCGCTCCGCAAAATTGCATCGTAGCGCGTCACGAGGTGCGCGAATTGATCGCCCGCCCCCCGCAGTCCGGAAAGTCCGTCCGCCAGCACCGGCCAGCCCAGATCCCGCGCGAGCCCGGCAATTGCCGCGATTTCCGCCGGGGAACCCGCATCCTGTCCGGCGCCAACGATGATCACTCCACGCTTCGCGGTCGAAAACCCGGCGAGCTCCACCTGCACGGCAATCCGAGGGGCGGGAAGCACCGCGGAAAAGAATTCCTCCTCCCGCAGACTCTTCCCCAATTTCACGGCGATTCCGTCGTCGATCGGCGGCAATGGATCGCGGAAAGGCGCGTTGAGGTGAACGGGACCGGAATCGGGCCATTGCGTCCGCTCCCACGCGTGAACCAGAGTCTGCCGGAGATACGCCAGCTGTTCGATGTTCGCTTCCGGCACCGAGAGTTCGTGATAGAAATTCACCTGGTTGCCGAACAACTTCTGCTGGTCGATGGTTTGTCCGGAGCGACACTCGCGCATCTCCGGAGGCCGGTCTGCCGTGATCACAAGCAACGGCACTCCGCTCTCCCGGGCTTCGATCACCGCCGGAAAATAGTTCGCTCCCGCCGTGCCGCTCGTGCAGACCAATAGCACGGGGAGCCCACTTCGTTTGGCCAGCCCCAACGCAAAAAAAGCCGCCGAGCGTTCATCGAGCACGGGAATCGCCTCGATCCCCGGGTGGCGCACGAGCGCCATCGTCAGCGCCGTCGAGCGGGAACCGGGTGAAATTACCGCGCGCCGGAGACCAAGCCGGTAAAGCGTCTCGGCCAGCACACTGCCCCAAAGACTGTTGGTGTTACGATAATCCAGGGAGGCCATCGCACTCATAAGTTGGTTACTCTCCGAAAAAATCAAGCCCGGGTGAGCGCGCCCACGAGCGCCTTCAATTTCAACTCGGTCTCGGCGAATTCCTTTTCCGCATCCGAACCCGCGACAATTCCCGCGCCGGCGTGCACCGTGGCGGTGTTCCCGTCGATCAACGCCGACCGGATGCCCACGAAAAACTCCCCGCCACCGCGATGATCCACCCAACCCTGCGGGCCCGCATAAAGTCCCCGATCCACCGGTTCGAGGCGCTTGATCGCGGCGAGTGCAGGCTGGCGTGGGGTTCCCCCCACGGCCGGAGTCGGATGCAGTCGCGCGACCAGGTCCAGAATATGAACGCCCGCCGGCAACGCCGCACTGACGGGAAGATGGAGGTGCTGCACATTGGCCAGGCCGAGGATGCGCGGTTGCGCCGCGTGTTCCACTTTCAAACCGAGGTCGGCGATCCGGCGAAGGATCGATTCCAAAACCAGCCGGTGTTCCCGCAGATCCTTTTCGCTTTGGAGCAGGCCGCGGGCAAACGCCGCATCTTCGCTCGCGGAATTCCCTCGGGCCGCCGATCCCGCGAGCGCTTCCGTGTGCATCCGGCCGGCGGAAACACGCACCAGTCTTTCCGGACTCGCGCCGATAAAACTCTGGCCCCGGCCGTTGGCGATCGAGAAGGCGTAACAACCTGGGAAATGCTGTCGAAGGTGATTGAGCACACCCAGGGGATGAAATTCCTCGGTTGTGGTCAGTTTCCGGGACCGCGAAAGCACGATCTTCCGGTAATCCCCGCGTTCAATCTCCTGCAGCGCCTGCCCGACCATCTCCCGGTATTGATTTCCGCTGTCGTCAGTCAGCCGCGGGGACGAAGGACGATCCTTTCCCCGTGCTCGCGCGTAATCGAAGGCGTGAAACTTCACGTGAGCCTTCCATACCTTCGCCGCAATCAAATCGACGGGCGCATCTGCCGTGATCACGAGATTGGCCACGGCGACGGTGCTGTCGCCCATTCGGGCCACCTGCCAGCGCGGCACAAAAAAACGCAACGCGGGAAACGCGGAACCAGCATCTGCCTCAGGATTGAACGTCGCTGAAAAGAAAAAGTGCGGACCGGCAAACGGTTCATCCAGCGGACCGACGGCAATCGTATCGGCCAGAATTTGGGCAATGCGATCACGCGCGGCCACGAACCGGTTGTCGCCAGACGAAGTGAATTCCACGACGGCTTCCGCACCGGCCACGGCAAACCCCTGGCCCGGCCTTTCGGCGTAGAAATGCGGCTCGGTCGGCTCGAAGATCGATTCGAGCACCGCGAGCGGATCAAGGTCGGCCACCGGCACACTGATGCTGACCAGCTGGGGGCGGCCGGCTTCGCGGGCGAATTGGGAACATTGCGCCAGGAATGCGGCGAGCGATTCCGGCGTGACGTTCTCGGTCGGATTGACCGGGAGGATTCTCACGATTTCGGCGCTGGTTTTACCGCCGGTGCGGGACGGGG
>JBEHXD010000660.1:0-3302 GCA_048498875.1 Verrucomicrobiota bacterium | reverse complement strand
AGTCACTTGGTGCCGGGCACCAGTTCATCGAACCGCAAACCGGCGCGGTGCCCTATGCACCGGGAGATCGCTTTCTCCTTTGTTCCGACGGTCTCATTGAAGGGTTGTGGGACTACCATCTCGACGAGATCGTCCGCACCACTGAAACCCCACAAGTCGCCCAACGCCTGATCGATGGCGCTTTGGAACGTGCGGGCCGCGACAACATCACTGCCCTCGTGGTCGAAGCGCTCGCGCCCGTGCCCACCGCCACCCCGTCATGACCCTGGTTTTCGTCTACGGCACGCTCAAGCGACACGGGAGCAACCACCGCTTTCTGGCCGGACAGGAATTTGTCGGCGAAGCCCGGACCGTGGGCGGCTATATCCTCCATGCGCTTGGTGATTATCCTGGCATGGTCCGTTCAACAGACACGGCGCACTCCGTCACGGGAGAAATTTGGAAGGTAAGCGCCTCGTGCCTCGCCGCTCTGGACGCGCTCGAAGGGCTCGACGAAGGTCTGTACGCTCGCGAATCCATCAAACTGGCCCCGCCATTTCATCAGGAGATCGTGCAGACTTATCTCTACCTGCGCAGCGCGGAAGGACGCCCCGTCCTGGGTGATACTTGGAAAGTCTAAGTGAACAAGCAACCGCTGCCGCGGATCAATTCTTCAGCGCCGATTTCGGGATTCGTTTCACCGTAACGAAACGCGCACGAAACAAATTCTCGATCAAATCCCTCGCGGGAGCGGGAATGCGCTGAACCAAGTCCTCCATTGGAGGCAGTTCTTTCTTTTCATCCTCACTGCTGTTCTCTGCCGAAGAAGTGGCATTTACGACTCCCCGGCTCTCACCTTCGGTCGAAAGAAACGCATTTTCTTCTTCAGCAGAAGGACCGACCGGCGCCGACTCATCAACGGGCGGCGCTTCCGCAGTCACCACGGCCGCCACACTCTCGTCATCGTCCCCGGATTTCGCGACGGCCCTGGCTTCACCGGTCGCAGCTGCGCCGCCACTAGGCGAAGGCGTCAGTCGTTTTTTTTTGAGCCGTCCTCGGGCAGGCTGTCCGCCAGCGCCGAGATCTCCTTGATCAGGCTGTCGATGGCGCGCGCGCGACTTGCATCAACTGCCTTCAACAGCGCGACCTCGAAATTAATTTTCTCCGAGAGCCCGTGCTTCACGCCGCCCTCGCCTTCCCGCAGCCCATCCAACAGTCGCGTCAGCTGCTCGGTGGTCATCGGCGAACCGAGCGCAGCGCTGTTGCCTCCCCTGGCGATCGAATCCAGCAGCGCATGACGCACGTGGGTCTGCAAATCCACCAACAGCCGGTAAAGATCCCGCCCGTTCTCATCGCAATCGTCGACAATCTCGACGATTTTTTTGTGGTCCGCCGCCGCCAGGGCGGTCGCAAGCGCCGCGATTTTGTCGGCCGCCACAAGACCGTACACGTCGAGCACATCCGCTTCACTGATTTCGTTTCCGCAAAACGAAATCATCTGGTCGAAAATCGACTGGGCATCGCGCATGCCTCCGTCCGCCATGCGGGCGATGCTCGCCAGCGCACCGTCGGAAGCCTTGATTTTCTCCGCCACCGCAATTTTTTTGAGCCGCTGAATGATCAGTTCGCTTGGAATTGGCTTCAGGTCGAAGCGCTGACAGCGGGAAATGATCGTCGGCAACACCTTCTGCACGTCGGTGGTCGCAAAGATGAATTTCACATGCGGCGGCGGCTCCTCAAGCGTCTTGAGCAGGGCGTTGAACGCCTGGTTCGAGAGCATGTGCACTTCATCGATGATGTAGACCTTATACTGGCCCTGCGCGGGCGCGTAACGAACCGTGTCGCGCAACTCACGCACCTGTTCGATGCCGTTATTGGAGGCACCATCGATCTCGATCACATCCAGGCAAGAACCCTCGGCGATGGAGACGCAGATCGGATCATTGACGTCGAAGTCGGCCTTGGGTCCACCCGTAGCGTTGAGTGCCTTGGCAAAAATGCGCGCTGTACTGGTTTTGCCCGTGCCACGTGGCCCCACAAACAGGTAGGCGTGGGCAATGCGGTTTCGGTTGATGGCATTTTTCAAGGTCCGCACCACATGATCCTGCCCCACGACGTCATCAAAAGTCTGGGGGCGCCATTTGCGGGCGATTACTTGATAGGTGCCGGACATGAAAAGGTAGGACGACTGAAAAGCTGAAGAACGGAAAAATCCAGCCTGCGTTTCGAATTTCTTTCGCTCCTTCCGTGAATCAACCGTCCGCTCCAAAAAAAAGTGGCCAGGCAATCCACGGCACTGGCAGGACGTCGTCACCGTTGCTGCCTTCCGGCCCTGGCGGGGTTCACGCGCCTGCGCATGCATGGCGCCTGGCCATCGCGGAACGTAGGCCCCACCCCACTCCTTTCAACTAAAATAAAAATCTCCCGCAATTGGGCGGGAGATTCGGGTGAGGCTTAAATCAAACTCCATTCGAGGGCTTCTCCGGCGGAGGAGTTTCGCCGCTGCTTTTCGGAGGTTCGGGCGGTGGCTTGCCCATCTCGCCCGGAGGTGGTGGTGGCGGACGATTGTTTTTGTCCGGCACCACTTTCTTGGCGCGTTCCCGCATTTCCTTGTTGAGCTGTTCGTATTTGACGAGCTGGGCCGGAGTAAGTTTTTCGGAAATCTCGCGCTCCATCTGGTCGAACACCGCCTTGGTCGCCGTCATACAGCCGTTCCGGACCTGGCTCAGTTCCTCCATGTTGCGTCGCACAATCGGGCGCAGTTCTTCCTGCTGTTTCGGTTCCAACGCCAGCCGTTCGGAAAGGCGCTTCATGTGATTGCCTTCCCACTGCTCGGGGCCCGGGCGTTTAACCACCCACTCGCGGCCGAAACGGAGCGTGACAAAGGTGCCGGTTACTCCACCCGCCACAAAAATGCCCAGCAACGAGAGAACTAACTTCCAAGTCTTGTTCATCTCACGAAAGATCCAGCAGATCGCCCACCATGTCCGCCGCGACATAGGCGTCTGTCTGAGTGGACGTCACGAACGTCGCGTAATCAAACGCGACCGCGGCAATCCCACAGACCGCAGCCACCAGCAGGCCGCGCAGGGCAAAACGCTCAAAAGGCACTGACGATGAGTCAAAAGGCAGTCCGGCTGCATGCGCCGCGACACGGGTGGAAAATCCATAGGGCACGGAAGTGTCCCGGGTATCCCTTGCCTGTCGGGCCAGGGAAGTGAGTTTCCGCCATTGTTGGTCGAATTGGTTCATGACTTCTCCTTGGTTTGTAGTTCCTGAAACAGCTTTTGCAATTTCCGTCTGGCCCTAAACGCGCGTACCTT
>JBEHXD010000659.1:0-3313 GCA_048498875.1 Verrucomicrobiota bacterium | reverse complement strand
GGTTCAGCCTGTCGGTATTTTTCACGCTGACGCTCTGTTTGGGGCCGACTGCCGCGATCCTCTCGGCCTTGTATTCCCTGGTGCTGAAACCGCTGCCGTTTCATGCGCCCGAACGGTTGGTGGCGATCAAAAATGTAGGGACGAAAGCCGGTAACATGGCATTCTATCCCGGTTACGCGCAGTATCGCGATTTCGTGGCCAACGCCGACCGGTTCTCCGGTTTTGCCCTCTTTGACGGATCGAACACCACGATCGGCGAGGAAAGCATGCCGGTTCGCGCGACGGGCTACCGGGTCACGGCGAATTTCTTCGATTTTCTCGGCGTAATCCCGCTCAACGGCCGTTTTTTTGTGAACGATGAGGAAATTGCCGGCCGCGACCGGGTGCTGGTACTGTCGTACACTTTCTGGCTCAATCACTATCAGGGAGACGCCGGGGTGATCGGCCGCGAGGTGCGCATGGCCGGGGAGAATTTCACGATCGTCGGCGTGGCTCCACCGTCGCTGGAGGCGGTGTTCACGCGCGTCGATTTTTTCAAACCCTATCCGCACGAAACCGCCGACTTGGAACCGGGGCGGCGTTATGGCGGTTGGCGCACCACACTACTGGGACGACTGCAGCCAGGGGCAACCCAAGCGGCCGGGTTCGCTCAACTGGTCGCGCTCGAAGAGCGTTTCCGGCTCGAACAGGCCACTCTCGCGACGCGGCAAAATATCGAAAAGAGCGGACTGCGACTCACGGGCGAGCGCTGGCGCAACGATGGCCTGGTGGTGGCGAAGGGGCCGTTGTGGATGTTATCCGCCGGCGCGGCCTTTGTGCTGCTGATCGGCTGTGTGAATGTGGCGAATCTCACTCTGGCGCGGGCCAGCGCGCGACGCGGTGAACTGGCCTTGCGTCTGGCGTTGGGCGCCGGGTGGAGCGCGTTGTTTCGTCAGATTGTCTGTGAAGTCGTGGTGCTCGCCGGGTCGGCGGCGGCGGCGGGACTTTTGCTCGGATGGGTGACTTTGTTTTTCATCAACCGATCGATGATTTTCGTGGAGCGCTTTGCCCCGGCGGTGAAACTGGACGGAGTGATCGTCGCGGGTGTGCTCGTGTTCGGCGTGATCGTGGCACTGGTGATTGGAATGCTCCCCCTGGTTCTGTTGCGCCGGGAAGGATTGCGTCTGGGCGGAACCCGCAGCGCCACGGCGGGTGGCGGCGTTCGGGCCTTGAGCGGCGCGCTGGTGGTGGGCCAAGTGGCACTGGCGCTGGTCCTGCTTGTCGGCGCCGGGCTGTTGATCCGCAGTTTTGCCAATGTGCTGGCGGTCGATCCCGGATTTGATGCCGCCCACGTGGTGCAGGGCCGCGTGGCTTTGCCGCACAGCTATGACGACGCCACGGTCAACGCGGCAGTCCGGCAGCGGGTCATCGAGGCCGTGAAGGAAATTCCCGGAATCAGAAGTGTGGCGGTTTCGTCTTATTTCGGAGTCGGTCCGGCGTCGAGTTACCGGGCGCTGCCTTACACCGTGCATCAAACGGCGGGCAGCGGGGAGAACCGGCCCACGACGTACATTGATCCAGTGTCACCGGGTTTTTTCGCGGCACTGGGCGCACGGATGCTGGAAGGAAATGATTTCGTCGAAGGCGACAACGGCAGCAGCGTGATTGTGGATCGCACGTTCGCGGAGAGGAATTTCCCGGGCCGAAGCGCCTTGGGCGAGGAAATGGCTTTCGGTGCTCCGCCTTATCCTCCTGGATTCCGCTGGTTGCGGATCGTGGGCGTGGTCGATCGGATCAACGTGGTGGGCCTCGAGGAGCGTGACGGTTTGCCGTTTGTTTATCTGCCGATGGGGCAGGGGAGCAGTCCGGGATTCAACATCGTGGCCGGAACGTCGCGGTCGCCCGCCGACGCAATCGCAGCCATTCGAATGAAACTGCGGGCCATCGATCCCACGCTGCCGTTTTATAACACCGGCGCGTTGCAGGAGACGCTCGATCTGATGCTTATTCCGCGGCGCATCGCCCTGTCGCTGTTGCTGGTTTTTGCCGGCATCGCGCTCC
Organism: Verrucomicrobiota bacterium; assembly: GCA_048498875.1. GTDB lineage: Bacteria > Verrucomicrobiota > Verrucomicrobiia > Opitutales > Opitutaceae > Lacunisphaera. The sequence continues at coordinate 1,273 of JBEHXD010000659.1, read as the reverse complement.
TGCTGGCGGCGGTGGGACTTTACGGTGTGCTCGCGTACGATGTGAGCCAACGCACCCGCGAGATTGGCATTCGCGGGGCGATTGGCGCGACGCGCCGGCAGATCGAGGGGCTGATCCTGAAACAAGGGCTGCGTAAAACGGGCCTCGGTTTGGTGATCGGGATGGCCGGCGCATTTTTCCTGACGCGCTACCTGCGCAGCCAGCTCTTTGATGTGCAGCAGGTGGACGCCTTATCCTATGCGGCGGTAACCGTGTTGTTGCTCGGCGTCGCCCTGCTGGCAAGCTGGCTGCCCGCGAGGCGCGCCGCGAAGGTGGACCCAGTGATCGCATTGCGCGCGGAATGACTATGACAAGTCGCGAGCATCGAAGAGCGGTGGCAGGGCGCGTTATCCTTAACGCGCCGCTCCGGGCGATCACCTTTCGACCCCGGCGGATTAAGGATAATCCGCCCTGCCTCTCATGAAAATCCTACGCAAACTTCGCTCGCTCTTTACTCGACGGAAACTCGACGCCGAGATGTCGGAGGAAATGCGGCTGCACGTGGAAATGCAGGCGGAGCGGAACATTCGCGACGGCATCAATCCCGATGAGGCGCGTTATCTCGCGCTGCGGCAGTTCGGCAATGTGGCGGGCATCCAGGAGCGGTCGAGGGAAGGTCGCGGCTGGACGTGGCTGGAACAGTTTGGCCAGGACCTGCGCTATGCGGTACGGATGCTGAGGAAATCTCCTGGAGTGACCCTGAGTGCGGTGCTGACGCTCGGTCTCGGCATCGGCGTGAACTCGGCGCTGTTCGCCGTTTACGACATCGTTGCCCTGCGACCGCTGCCGTGTCGTGATCCGGACCACCTGGTGGATATCCGGGGACGCAACGATCAGTTGCGCGGTGGGATCAATTCGAACTTTTCGTATCCGGACTACCTCGATTATTGCGCCGGCACCCAGACGTTTTCCGACATCGTCGCTTCCACGGAGATTGCAGTAAAACTGCCCGGGATGGCTCCGCGTGACTTGGAAACAGACGGGGATTCCGAACTGGGCAGCGTCGCGTTGCACGCGGTGTCGGGTAACTATTTTTCCGTGCTGGCGATGGAATTCACCTTGGGGCGCGATTTCCTGCCGAATGAAGCCGGCTTGCACGCCGGTCTTCCGGTCATGATCGTGAGCCACCAGTTCTGGCAGTCGCACTTTCATGGAGATACCAATGTCCTTGGCCAGATCCTGGTGACCCAGGATCGGCATGGTCCCGGCCTATCTTTTATCCGCTACTGTTTAG
>JBEHXD010000658.1:0-3321 GCA_048498875.1 Verrucomicrobiota bacterium | reverse complement strand
GGTCCTACAAGGTCGGGTTCCACCTTACTGCGCCCGGACCGCTGCCCCATTCACCGTGACATTCCGCAAGACCAGATTCTCCACCGCGCCATGATCAAGCTTGGACTCCTTCAATTCGATGGTGATGTTTTCCAACGTGATGTCGCGCAGCACGTCGCCGGGATTTCCCTGAATCCGGCCGAATGCGCGATAAGAGCCGCTCACGTTTTTCAGCGTAATGTTATTCACCTGCCTGGTCGGCGCCGGCAATCCCTTGAGATCGAAAAACTGAGTCCACGATCCCACGTTCAGCAACCGGCCCCCGCCCGCCAGTTTAATCCCATCCAGGGTGATGTTTTCATAATGCTGCGGGGTGTCGGGACGCAGCTTGAGTGTCAGCACGGTCGCGTGACCGGACATGACGCAATTGCGCACAGTCACATTGCGAACGATCGTCGCCTCGCTCCCGCAGGTAATCAGGCCGTTGCCGTCACCGATTTCGCAGTCCTCGACCAGAATGTTTTCAACCGGCGGACTGTCGGCATCCTGGTCCGCCAACGGTCCCTTGCTGCCCTTGAGCGCGATGTCGTCGTCACCTGTGGAAATATAGCATTTCCGAATCGTCACGTTCTGTGAGCTGTCGACGTCGATGCCGTCCGTGCTGGGCCCGCGCAAATCAGGACGGGCGCTCGGAATTGTGATGCGCAATCCCTCGATCACGACCTCGCGACATTTGTAGAGATGCAGGTTCCAGAATCCCGAGTCGCGCAGCTGCACATTTTCGATCCTCACATCGCGGCAGCGGTCAACGAACAACAGTCGCGGACGCTCGACTTCCAGGTTGGTGCATTTGGGATTTTCCTTCCTCCGCTGCCAAAAGGCCTTCCAAAAAACCGGGCCGCGTCCGTCCAGCGCCCCCGGTCCGCTGATGCGCAGGCCATCGACGTTTTCGGCATTCACCAGCGCCGCGCGCCAGGGTTCAAAGTGTCCTTCGATCCGGGTGAGCTTTTTCGGATAATCCTCGATATTCTCGGAGCCCGCCAGCACCGCTCCCGTTTCCAGAAAAAGCGCCACACCAGGTTTGAGGAAAATTGAGCCACTGCGAAAAATGCCTGCCGGCACCACCACCGTTCCTCCGCCCTTTTTTGTCGCCGTGTCGATCGCGGTTTGAATGGACGACGTATTCAAAGCCGACTCACCAGCAACCGCCCCGAAATCCGTGATCACGAATTTTGCCGGACTATCGCCCAGGAGCGTGGTGCGAAGCAACGCCATCGCCAGACAGACCAAAAGGAATTTCGAGTGAGTCGTCATTCGCTCCCAGAGTTCATCGGTTCCGCGCAGAAGTAAAAACCCGAAAGACCGGACAGTCCCGCGACGGATGGATTAGCCACAAAGAGTCACAAAAAAATCTGGCTGCCACTTGAAGTTTTAAGGCGCCTATGGGCGCGCGGAAATCATCCGCGGACACGCATCATCTTTTTGTGACTTTTCGTGGCCAATCATTCCGGGCCTGCGAGCGGGCAAACCCAAGGCCGTTGAGGGCAACGGCCCCTACCAACAAAAAAAGGCGCGGAGTATTTCGCGCCTTGGTTGGGTTGTTCTGTGAGGTTAACTTGCCGGCTTATTGCCATTAGCCCTCGTAGAACTGGTAGCTGCCGTCGGTGCGGCGCTCCCAGCGGGGAGCGATCCAGAACGAGCTCGAGCTCGGTGGAATTTCCCAGTGACCGGCCATCCATTCATAGCGGCTGTTGCGCCACGTCCAGTATCCAGGCACCCACTTGTGACTGGATGACGGTTGCGCCAGCACCACTTCCTGCTGGGGAACAGGCGGTGCCTGCGTCACGATGACAGTGCCATTGGCCGTCTGCACCGCGGTGCCGGTGGCCACTGGTGCGGGCTGGGCCACGATCACCTGCTGGGCGGTCGGCGGTGGTGGCGGTGGAGCGGATACGACATGGGATTCGGGTTCGGAAGCGCAGCCGGCAAAAAATGCGAGCCCGCCTGAAATCACTGAAGCCTGTACAAGCAGCCGGATCGTCCGGCCAGGTTGGGTAGATTGATGGTTCATGATTGATAGGACCAAACCCGCCCTAAACCGGTTGCTGTAAAAACAAGTTAACCACTGAAATTTTCCGGTGTTTTTTCGCGACACCGACGGCCGCATCGTGTGTCCACGTCCGATCACTACAGTCGTTCCCATTTGCTAAACGGCAGGCGATTCCCTTGATTATCTCCTCCCACCATGGCCCGCACCCTCGTCAAAGACGCCCTCAACGCCACCGCTGCGAATGACGCGATTCTCCTGCAAGGCTGGGTGCGCACACGGCGCGACGCCAAAGCGTTTTCGTTCATCGAGCTCAACGATGGCTCCTGCCTGAAGGGATTGCAGGTCATCGTCGACGCCACGCTGCCCGACTACGGCGAGGTGGCGCGGGCGCACACTGGTTCCTCCGTGGAAGTGCGCGGCAAGCTCGTCGAATCCAAGGGGCAGGGACAAAAATGGGAAGTCGTGGCGGAGAAATTCACCGTTCTCGGTGAGGCGGACTCCACGTATCCGCTGCAGAAAAAAGGGCACACGCTGGAATTTCTCCGCGAAATCGCCCACCTGCGGCCGCGCTCCAATCTCTTCGGCGCGGTCTTCCGCGTCCGCAGCCGGCTCGCCTACGCGGTGCACCAATTTTTTCAGGAACGGGATTTTTACTATGTGCACGCTCCGATCATCACCGCGAGCGATGCCGAAGGAGCCGGCGAAATGTTTCGCGTCACGACGCTCGACGTCGGCAATCCGCCCAAAACCGACGAGGGTGCGGTGGACAACGCCAGGGATTTTTTCGGCAAAAAAACCTTCCTCACCGTGAGCGGCCAGCTGGAAGGTGAAATCTTCGCTACCGCGCTTTCGAACATCTACACCTTCGGCCCGACCTTCCGGGCGGAGAATTCACACACCTCGCGACACGCGGCGGAATTCTGGATGATCGAGCCGGAAATCGCTTTTTGCGATCTCGTCGGCGACATGGCCCTCGCCGAGGACTTTGTGAAGTACCTGATCCGCGACGCACGGAAGCATTGCGCGGCCGACCTGGAATTTTTCAGCAAGTTCGTCGACAAGGACCTCCTGGCCCGTCTCGACTTCGTGCTGGAACGGCCGTTTCAACGCTGCAGCTACACGGAGGCGCTCGAGATTCTTACCAAGAGTGGAAAAACGTGGGAGCATCCGGTCAAGTGGGGCGACAATCTCCAGTCGGAGCACGAGCGCTTTCTCACGGAGGAACACTTCAAGTGTCCGGTGACCGTCTATAATTATCCCCGGGCGATCAAAGCATTCTATATGCGGGTTAA
>JBEHXD010000657.1:0-3348 GCA_048498875.1 Verrucomicrobiota bacterium | reverse complement strand
CACGAAACTCACCGAGGAAATCCTCCGCCAGCTCGCGAAGTAATCTGGAGTGCGGCGGCTCGACGCGCCGCCCCCCCGTCAGCGCCCCGCGTCTCTGCGTCCCTCCGCTTCCTCCGGAAAACATTCCAGGTGGGCCGGCCGATGTCCCTCCCCGTCGTGTGATCTCAATCGCCCGAAGCCATTACACCAAGACCGCAAAGATCGCCAAGGATGTCGCGAGTCTTTTCGTCCCCGTTCCTCTCTCTTCGCGGGCTTTGCGGTCTTCGTGTAAAGTGAAACCCGAAGATTAACTCCCGACGGGCGCGCACCCGTTTCGTCTCGCGCACGATGAGTTCCATTCCAGCGAGCACGTTAAAGTCCCGCTGCAGCGTCTTCGACGTTTTATTGGCGTAGGCTTTCGCCAGCCGCGGTGTCAGCTCCGAGAGTTGTGCCAGCGGCACCCACTCGGGTTGCATTCCGAGGTCGAGTGCGAGTTGCCGCTGGCGGAGGTCGCTGGCGCTGGCTCGATGTTGAAAAAGTTCATGCACGTAGTTCCGCCACGTGATGTCCCACTGCTGACTCCACGCAAATTCGAGCTGTTCGCGCAGGCCATCCACCACTCCCTGGACTGCATAGCGAAGAAACGGCAACAAATCGCCGCCTGATTTGCTCGCGCGATCCAGTTGCCGGTAGTACTCCGGCCGTGTCGGGTTGTAGTGATTGCTGAGCAAATACGCTGCGGTGGCGGCATGCCGCCCGACATCAGCAGGTGAAACTCGATCAGGCGGGCGGTGCGTCCATTGCCGTTTCCGAATGGGTGAATCCAGGCGATGTAAACATGCGCGAGCACCGCCTTGATGATCGCATAGATGAGTTCGTGGTCCGCCTTCGCGGCGAAGTCAGGCCGTTCAGCCACTCGCAGAGTTTGTCGACGAGGAAGGAGCAGTCTTCCGCCGGGGCGCCGCGATAGACGTTGCCGACCAGCACCGAGTGCAACCGAAACTCGCCCGGCACCACGAATGTCCGCATTTATGTCCACGTGTTGAACGCTGTTGAACACTGTCAAACAAAAGCTTGCGACCGCTGGCATCGAGCAGCGTCCCTAAAAATGTCCACCGGTTCGACCCACTGAAAAACGAGGCTTCGGCGCGACGCTCTCACTCCCGGCGCGACACCCCCCCGGTCGCAAGCCGGTTTGGTGGCGAAGGTGGCGAATCTTCGCTTCGGCCGCTACTCAGGAATCAACGCCGCCAGGATTCTGCCGCTAGGCCGCCACCTGCTGATCGACGAGTCGCTTCTCCTCCGCCGACAACGGCGCGGCCTCATCGATCGCGTCCAATCCCCGCCTTTAAATGCTCTCAGCCTCGTGCTTCCAGCCGGCGAAGGTCCATGGCTGTGTGCAACACCGCAATCACGCGCACGGCGTCGGGATCGATCCGATAGAAAACGGCAAAGGAAAAGCGTCGTAGCAGCACGCGGCGAAGTCCGCGATGAAGGGGTGGAAAACAGCTCAGGTTGCCGGGCGATTCCGGCGAATGCCGCGTCGACCATGCGCACGAAATCTTTGCCGAGACCGGGCGAGCGTTGCTCATACCAATCGTGTGCGGCGATCAAATCGGCGCACGCGGCCGAAGTGGGTCGCACCGGCGCAGGCATTAGCGGCGAAGCAATTCGTCGCGGACCTCAGACCAAGGGCGACCGGCGTCGGGATTCTTATCTAACCCGTCGAGTCGGCGATCGAGTTCGGCGCGTTGCGCAGGCGTCAGCGGCACGGCATTGGGCTCGGCGGCGATGCGGTCCCAGAGTTCCTCGACGAGCAGGATGCGTTCGGCGGGGGACAGCGCGCGGAACTCGGTTTCGAGGATCGGGTTCATGCGCGAAACGATGGGAAATTCGGCCACCTTGGCAAACCCGGTCTCGTGACGACATCCGTGATCGATCGCGCACTGCCCATCGCTTAACCCGCGGCACACGGCACCCAGCAACTCGGGATAAGTCTGCGGAATCGTAGCCAGACCCGGAAGTCGGCTAGAAGGCACGGGGCCTCCGGACGCCCTGACCGTGGAGATGACCGCCGATCGAGAACGAGCGAAAGACGAAGCCAAGCCTGCTTCGCGACCGTTCAGTCAAGACTCAAACCCATGACCCGCCTGGCGTCTTCCCCACCTCTGCGCCCGAAAATTTTCCTGCCAAGACCGCAGGCCACTTTCACGACGCTCAAGCCGGAAAAACGGCTCATCATCGTTCGTCGCGCACCGTAACGCTCACGATGACGCTACCCGAGGAACTTCCCGGCAACGGATCCTTCGCAGAGGGCGCAAAAAAGAAAATCATCGTCAATGCTTACGAACGAGACCCGAAGGCGCGCGCAGCCTGTCTCTCCAAGTTCGGATGCAAATGCTCGATTTGCGGTGTTCTACTTGAAGAAAGGTATGGGCCGGTCGCCACCGGATTTATCCATGTCCACCATCTCTCGCCACTCGCACTCGCAAAGCGGAATCATCGGGTGATTCCGAAAAAAGATCTACGGCCCGTCTGCCCAAACTGCCACGCGATCATTCATCTGCGCATCCCGCCCTTCTCGATTCGAGAAATGAAATTTATGACCGCTAGCACCTATCGAAAACCGAAGAACCAGCGGCCTTTTGCACGGACGTGAGAGGAGTCGTCGCTTGCCAATCGCCAACGCCGCGGCAAATTCCGTCGCATGCCGTCAGCCGTTGCGAAGCGCCCCAGTGTCAAATCAGAGGCCATCAAACTCGTGCAGGGCCTCTCCCCATCCTCCACTTGGGATGATCTCATGTATCGCATCTACGTGCGGCAGAAGATCGAGGCCGGGCTGGCCGACATCCGCTCAGGCCGCGTGCATTCGCACGCCGCCATCCGGAAAGAATTCGCGCTGCCGTGACGATCGGCTGGTCTGCCGAGGCTCGACGCTCCCTCAAGGCGATCCGGCGTTTCATCGCGCAAGATTCGGAATTCTATGCCGCTCGGATGGTCGTTCGGATCATCGAGCGTGTGGAGCGTGCCGCTCTGGCGCCCGGGCAGGGACATCCCGTGCACGAGTATCCCGAGGAGCCGTTGAAGGAAGTCCACGAGTCTCCTTACCGTATCATCTATCGGTTTTCGCCGTCGCAATTCTGGGTCGTGACGATCGTTCACTTCAAGGAGCGCCTCGAAAAAAATCGTCTGACCAAGCGCCGGAAACGCGCCTGACCGCGGCACCGCCCGCGAAGAGCGCGCAGACTCGGTTCAAACAGTCTGTTTTCCCCGCCGCTCGCGGCCAAGTCTCGCGCTGGACTTATATGAGCGGAACCGCTCATCATTTTCGCCCGTCCTTCCCCTCGCGATGCCCCGCCCGTCCTCCTC
>JBEHXD010000656.1:0-3355 GCA_048498875.1 Verrucomicrobiota bacterium | reverse complement strand
CTGCACTATGCTGACGTCGTTTCTTGGACATGGGTAACGGTTCCTTTTTGGTTTAGTTGGTCCGTTCCCCGTTGTCCAACTTTCGGGGTCCACTTCAGAACTCCCGTATTCCGATCTTTTCAAATCCCTCGGCCGCCCAGTTCGCAAATGCGTGGGATTCATTCGTGAGATACTGCGTAAGTCCGCCATTTGTGACCTCTGCGTAAAACGTTTCAATCGCCAGGACATGGCGCTCCTTGCTACTCAACGCCTTCGACCCTTGCTTGCTCCACTTGGTGTGGGCTGCATCAAAGTAATCGTGACAGACCCTTTCGATCCGCGACGCCTCGTTGTGTGCCTCCCGCATCTGACGCGCCCGGATCGCCAACGCAATTCCGGTCGGCTCGGGAATCCCATTCGTGCCTGGAATCTTTGTCGGATCTTTCTCCCACGATGCCACAATCGCGTTGAAGTCTTCGCGCTTGGCTGTGTTTCGGCAGTGACCGCACAGACCGCGGTTTGTCTTGGCGGTAATCGACAGGATCATCCGGTCGCAACGTGTGCACTTGATTCGATCATCCATTGCTTTGCCCAACGTCTGCTCGCAAGAATGGACCTCTACTTTCCGCCACCCGCGTTTCCGTTGGGTTGCACTTCAGACCTGAAACTATTCGTTTTCATCTTCAATCCGGACATTGTTGAGTTCAGGAAAGTACGCTCCAGGGGCCTCCATCCCATCAAGGGACAGCAAACGTGTGCAACGGAGGGCATGACTCATAGTCTGCCGTACGTTAGAATCAGGCCAGACTTCTGACGCCAGGTTCAGATCGATCTCCAATAGCGTGCTGAACTCGACCGGAACGTTCAACTGCAACTGAACGGCGACCAGTTCGAATCCCATGCCTTGCCCAAGGCGGAGTTTAAATTCCGCTGCCCTCGCCGCTCCATCGGCAAATCCTAGGCGCGAAAGTCGCTCGCATACATATTTCAAAATTTCGTCGCGAATGCCGTTTGAAACCCAGAAACCGCACACTCCTTTCTGAATTAGAGAAGACATCGGTGCTTTGCCTAACGTTCAAGATGAGCCATGCCACTTTAGCGGCATTGGCTCTGGCGACTTCCATGAGAAGGCGTGTCGAGGAATAAAATTTAAAAGGTTCACCTTTTTGGTGTTTGTTTTGAGGTGGTGGCGGGGTGGCGATTTTTCCCGGAGATCAGGCTTCCATACGCACTCGGAGTGGCGGCGTCAATGGAGGTGGCCGCGCGGTGCAGGGAGGAATCCAAAAAAGGGAAAAAGAGCTGGCCCTGCTTACTGGTTGGCGCGTTGAGGCGAACCTCACGCTGGCGCTAGATCGCAGTGGCCAAAGGGACAAGACTTGGGGAAAGAATTTCATGGTCAGGCTGCTTGTGGCAGCGGTTGGTATTCGGCGTTGGTTTTCCACAGCGCCAGCAAGGTGACCGCGAGTTTGCGCGCGGTGGCGATCACGGCGCGTTTCTTCGCGGGTTTGCCGCCCCGGGCGGCAATGCGCAGGCCGGCGTCGCGCAGGTGGCACGGTGGACCGAAGCGACCAAGGATGTAGTGGGCACAGTTCACCAGCAGGCACCGCAACTGGCGGTGGCCGGCTTTGGTGATGCCGAGCGGCTTGGCGGTCAGTCCGGATTGGTCGCGGCGCGGCACCAGCCCGAGGTACGGTCCCACGTCCCGTGCATGCGTGAAGCGTTCGGGCGACTCGATCGTGAGCACAAAGCACAAGGCGGTGAGCGGCCCCACGCCCGCAATCTGTCGCAGGCGATGAGTAGCGGGATAACGTTGCGTCGCGGTTTCCTCCAGCTCGAGGTCGAGTTGTTTGATCTTCGCGTTGAGCTGGTCGATCGATTCCAGCAACTCGGCCACCAGCGCAGTATCGATGGCGGACAACCGCGCGCGGGCCTTGCGTGTGAACGCCATCGCTTTGATCGAGGCGGGAATAAATACGCCCAGGCTCTTCAACAGAAAACGTACGGTGGTGATCTGGCTCACTCGGGTGCGCACCAAGGCTTCGCGAACTTTTAACCGCAGCAGGGCTCGTTGCGTGGGTTCGCTGCGATGCTGGATCGGCTTGAGCAATTGCGGATCCACCCGGCCCAGCCGCGCGAGCATCTCCGCGTCCGCGCGGTCGCTCTTGTTCTGGCTTTCTGAAATCGCGCGGACCTTGCGGGCATTGGCCACGTGCACCGCGTGTCCGAGCGAGGCAAACAGTCGGCTGATCCACGGAGAATGCGTGCCGGTTTCCAGGATGATCGTCGCTTTCGGATAGCGTTGCGCGAACACCGTCAGGCACTCGCGCGTGTTTGTGATCACGTCCTCAGCCATGATTTTCCCCTGCGCAGTGAGGACGCACGCCGTGTGCTGACGGTCCCCGAGATCCATCCCAATCGTAATATTTTTAGCGTTCATAAGTCGTAGTGTGACCGCCCGCTCTCACGGACGCTCCCTCTACGCCTTCTCATTCCTACTGGTTGGGCTCTTCTTTCTTCGGAATGCGAGCGGACCATTCGTTCCAGTACTCCGTGCACGCTTTAAGGACATCATCGTAACTGATCGCGCCGCCACTATCCAAAGCGATCTCAAGCGCATCGAAGTCCAGCAGCACGTAGCCCTGAGTCGTAGAAATCTTCACCGGCATAGATTCGGAGTCGGTGGACAGTATCTCGACATGACTTCTAGCAAGGTCCTCCTGCAGATCAGATCCTTTCTTTCTGCCTTCCGAGTCGAGCAACTCGAAGCTGCGGAATCCGCGTAGACGCAAAGCGAACGAATCGCCGAGAGGTTTCATGCGTTCTCGAATGTACGGAATACTCACGAACATCACCACATCGGCGTCCTCCTTCGCTACGACGGTGATTTCACCGTCGTGCAGTGTGTTCCAGATGGCGATGCGAGGATCCATGATTGTGCCCAACGTTAAAGGTGAGCCACGGCCGGGCGCCAGCCCGGACGTTGGCTCGGGCGACTGGTTCGGCGCTTGCTTCTCAGTCATCGTCGTAGAAGCAGTCACAAGAAATCGCTTGGCCGCCACATCGCGGACATGGCTCCAAATCACAGCCGAGCCGATGCAGCGCTCCTCGCGCCACTCCGCAATCATCGCACTTCGGATGCGGCAAATCTTCTTCTCCGTCGCCGTAGGCAATACGATCATACTCCTGCCCACTGATCGCAAACGTGCGAGGCTCAACTTTGGGCTTCGCGCTTCGCCACCGATGCTTGGATTCACGCCAGGACATGCCTTGGGCCGAACGTTTGAGGTCAGACGCGACGGGGCGCAGCCCCGGAGTTGTCTGTGCCGACTGGATCGGCCTTCTTTTTTATGGACTGGCTTTTCTGCCAGCGCTTCCG
>JBEHXD010000655.1:0-3356 GCA_048498875.1 Verrucomicrobiota bacterium | reverse complement strand
CGCCGGTGACTTCCGCCGCCAATTTTTGCCGCGCGCCATCGAAGGGCATGGGCCAGTGGAGCGTCAGGTTCTGGCCGTCCCACTCCGTCATGGCGTCTTGCAGCGGGCCGGCGTCGCCCTTGAACGAGCCGACGAGGGGGCCAAGCGGGACATCGACGACCTCGGTGGGCGCGCCTTCCTTTGCGGGCTGAAGCGATACCAGAATCCGAATTTTCTGCAGCGCGGCCGCATCGGGCTTGCTTTTGAACTTGATGCTGAGCGACTTGAGCAACGCCGGGCCTTTCGACTCGACCACCAGTTTGGGCTGTCCCTTCTGAATCGCCAGTGTGGCGGGAACAGCCGCCGCACCGAAGGCGCCCGGGCGGATGTTGGCCTGATAAAACCATTTGTTGGGTTGTTTGGAATGGTTGCGAACGGTCAGCGAGCCGCCCTTTAAAATGGTTCCCCACTCTTCCCGCGGATACCAGAGGAAGGTTTTATCTTCATAAGTTCCGCGCTGGGCCTTCCCGGCTCTCAAAACCGGGATGGGCACGAGGGTCTCACCGTTTTTTGTGGGTCCGGCCAAAGTCAAATCTATCTTGTCCGGTTCCAGGGCGGTGCTCCACAGACGCACCATATACCCCTCCGGCAAGGGCACACGGCGGGTTTCGCCCGGCTTGAGCAATACGTAGTCTTCGTTCTGGTGCTTTGAATCGGTGGAGGCGACAAAGAGGGGAGCTTTCGCCCGCAACGCCGCCAGCATGGTCACTCCATTGTCCGCGGGCCTGGCGATTTCGGCGGCCGCCCCGGAAAAGTGGGCCGCCAGCAGGGTCATGGCGGGAACAAGGAATTTAATAGATGGTTTCATCACGGGTTGGATGCGAAGTTTGCGGGGCGCTTTCCCCGGCGGCAAGCTCTTCGAAATCGCCTTCGAGATTTTCGCCGGTTTCCGCCTGGATTTCATGGCTCATCTCGCGTGCGAAGCGGCGCAGGGCCGCGTCGTCGTGGAGGGCGCTATCGTCCAGACGATCTGCTAACGCGTCCATGCGGGCATCGTCATCCCGTCCGCGCGAAAAGCGCGACATCAGTTTGGAAAGCTCTTCGCTGCCGCAGACGGGGCAGCGCGGCGGCGCCTCGTTCTGTACGACGCCGGTCAAAAAGGTGAAGCGTTTGGCGCAGCCGCGGCAGATGAATTCGAAGAGAGGCATCGCGGAGCGGGGCGGCGTCAGCCTATTTCGTTGTCCGACCACCGGCCCGGATTGCAGACGAGGATTTCGATGGAGGCCTTATCGAACACGTTGTACACCGCGCTCTGCGCCTGTTGCACCAAATCGCGCAGGCCGAATTCCATGGACAGATTCGGGTCGGAATCGTTCATCCAGGCGGGCGGCGGGAGGAGGTCGCCCTGGACGGCGGCGATGGCCTGCGCCAGGGAAATCTGGTGCGGCTCGCGCGCCAGGCGGTAGCCGCCGTGCTGGCCCTTCTTACTTTCGACGAGGCCGGCGTTCTTGAGGTCCAGCAGCACCTGTTCCAGGTATTTGCGCGGAATATCGCAACTGCGCGCGATTTCGGCGATTTGCCCCCACTCGTCGCGGGCGTGGCTGCGGATAAGATAAGCGAGCGCCTGCATCGCATATTTGGCGGTATGTCCCAATCGCATGATGGGGTCAGTTTACAATTGCGGGCCGGCGATGCAGGAACGGCTGTCACTTGTCAGTTGTCAGTTGTCAGTTGGCGGCTTGGGCGGGAGGGCGATTGGATTCGGGGTTCGCGAATTGAACCACGGCGGGCAGACAGGACACTGAGGGGCTCAGACTCTTCAAGGGCAGTTCAGATAGACCGTGGAAGAAGCCGTGGGATTTTGATCCACTGCGCACGCTCAAATTGATAGAGTAATTCGCGGCCGTAACGGGGCGCGAATTTGAACCTGCTAGTTGCGGCGCACCTTTGCCGCTGGAGAAACATGCCTCTCGACAACATTTCCGAACTCCGACGCCGCGTGCCCGGCGGCAAGTATGCCCTGACCCGCGCCGTGGCCGAACGCGCCCGCCAGCTGCAGAGCGGCACCACGCCCCTGGTGGAGGTGCGCACCCCCAACCCGCTTTCCGTGGCCATCGATGAAATCGTCCAGGGCAAGGTTTCCTTCGTGCTGCACGAGGCCTCCGAGACCAGCGCCGAGGAAGTTGCCGAGGATGCGGAACTCGCGGCCGACCCGACCGACGATTTGCTGACCGCCACGCCCGGTGCGGAAGAGGCCGGTTCGGCCGAGGCCGCCACGGAAGAAGCCGCCGAAGGCTAAGCTGCGTGTGACGAAAGCTGAAGCGCCGGAACGAACGGCTATATAGAATGTCTAAACGATCAGCGGTACGCCGCTGGTCGTTTTTTCATCATCTTTAGAGGCATCCTCATGAATCGCTCCCCCCTCGGAAAGAAAAAGGGCTTTACGCTCATCGAACTCCTCGTCGTCATAGCGATCATCTCGATCCTCGCTTCGATGCTTTTCCCGGCGTTTGCGACGGCGCGAGAGAGTGCCCGCAAGACGGTATGCGTCTCCAACTTGCGCCAAATCGGTCTCGGAGTCATGCAGTACACGCAGGATTACGACGAAATGTATCCCAGCGGAAACCCGTTCTTCGTAACGCCCGCGGTGGGGCAGGAGGACCTCTTCCTCTCGCTGGTGGTAGACCCCTATATCAAGTCACAGCAGGTGTGGAGTTGCCCCTCGTGGAAAGGTCATTATTCGGGTGCTTACACCGGGGCGGGAAATTACAGCTTCATCACGGACGCCGCGAACAACGTCATCGGCGTGCCGGGCCTGCGCAACCCCGCAGGCCTGGCCGGGATTTCGGAGCCTTCGTTCTACCCCTTGCTCTTCTGTGGCATTGCGCCGCAACAGTCCAGCCCCAACCCTTCGTCCATGAACGCGCATTCTACCTTGAACGATGAAAAGTGGGATGGCGGCGAAGGTCTGGGCGCCGAACCCATTCTGTACGCCGACGGCCACTCTAAAAGCCTGCCGATGAACCGTGGCAAATGGAATGGCATCTACTCGACGCCGCGATAATATTCGCCGAATTCACTTCCTATGAGCTCCGACTCCATTCTTGGCCTCCTGCTTCGGTCGTTGCCCACAATCGGTCTTGTCGTCCTCGGTTTCATCGCTGCCAACGACGTGAAAACGCGGCGCCAGTGGACTAATTTCCTTTATTCGGTGGGGCAAGTGCGCGCGGATCAGCGCGAAGACGAAAAAAAACAGCAATCGGTGAAGTGGCCGTTCTTCATCATGGCGGTCCTGTTCCTGTGGCTGCCTTTCACTTACTTCAAGGTTGCGACTCGCAAGTTTGAAGTGGGCCCGGACTCGGACTTGTTCACCAAAA
>JBEHXD010000654.1:0-3371 GCA_048498875.1 Verrucomicrobiota bacterium | reverse complement strand
GTGAAGCGCGTTGCCGGTCGTGCGCGTCAGCACCAACTGCACGGTTCTTACGATGGGAGTGCTCCCGTCAAAGGGAGTGATCTTCGCCTGCGAAACGATATACGGCGACGCATCGGTGCCATCGTAGCCCTTCACATAAACTTTCACCACGCCGATGGCATTTTGGTCGCGGTTAAAGGGAGTGAGGGTGCGCATCGCGTTCGCGCTCGAGGTGGTCCATCCGCTCCAGGCCGTGGCGACCGAACTACCCCCCGCCATCTGATTGAAGGAATAGAGTGCTTCCTCCAGACCCGCCTCCGCGAGGTTGGAGGCGTCGTTGGCAAAAAAAGTCCGGTGTGCAGTCTTTAGCGTGACGCGGCTCAGGGCGAGGTATCCCCCCAGAACCAGCGCAATGCCCGCGGCAAACAACAGGGCGGTAAGCAGCATGCTGCCCCGCTCGCTGGAAAGACGGCGGGGACGCACCCGAAGTTCAGGACGGAGCGACCTCATGAAACCGGTTTGTTGCGCAGAATGAAGACCGCGGAAACGGTCGTATCACCGGAATTCGCGACGGTCGAAGCCGTGCGCTGGACGTTGAGAACAACCTGAATGCTTTTGGTGGCGGCGTCCGTCGAAGTCGTCGTGCCGGTGCGATCATAGCGTGCGAAGGCAGCCCCCGGAGATCCGTCGGAGAAAGCGGGAATGCCCCGCAGCAAATAGACCCGGCTCGACGTTACCGAGCTGTCGGCGCCCGGCACCATGAAAAATGCCTGCGTCGCCGCGGTCCACGCGTAGGTCACCTGCCGCGTGCCTCCGCTCAAGGTGGGAAGCGTGAGGGTGACGTCGCTGGCGCCATTCCATTTGATCGCACTCGCACTCCGCGCATCGCTCGCGAATTGCTCCAGGCTGCGCCGCACCTGGGAGTTCATTTCGGCGTAATGCGTGAGACGAACCCCGTTGCGCATCAACTGCAGGTTGGTGGTCAGAATTCCGATCAGGATCAGCGCGCCGATCAGCGTGGCGGCCATCAGCTCCACCAGGGTGAAGCCGCGTCTGCCCGGACGCTTTCGCAGGCCCGCATTAGTGACTGTAGAAGTAGGCATAAAGTCCGGCCTGGGTAAAATACGTGGTGTAGCTGCGGGTCAGGGAGCGACCGTCATAACCCCGCCATTGGACGCTGAGTGTGACCTGCACGGTTTGTCCGGAATGCGAAGCCAGGGTGGTGAGGTTGCGCGACAGCGTGAAACGGCCCCCGATGGCGGGATTGCGCGCGAAGCTGGAATCGATGACCGGCGTGTAGGTTCCATCGTTGAGTTTCGACCAGCTGAAAAGCCGTTCCTTTTCGACTTCGCACTGCATGATATTCCCGGCGATTTCCAGGTTTCGCGCGGTGTCGAGTTGTTGAAACGACCGCTGCAGAACCGTGATCGCGGTGGTGATGGCGAGGGCGAGCACGAGTACCGCCATGGCGATTTCCACGATCGTGAAGGCGCGGACACGCGCGTCGCTCCGCAGCGGTTTACGCTGCGCACGAAGAGCCGGGTTCAGCCGGTCAGGGAATGCGCCGGTAATTTTCACCGCAGTAGACAAGGACGTCGTTGCTTCGAAGTTCGATGAGTCCCCCGGGTTGATCCGTCGCGAGAAAAACCCGCGAGCCAATCCGGCCCGGCACAAAGGTGGCATAGACTACGCGCGGCGCCGCCTGGGCACCCAGTTCGAAAAATTTCAGATCATCCGAGCCATTCATCACCATTCCGTGGTCTCCCGGATCATTGCCCGTCAGATAAACCCCGGTCAGGGAAGCGTGAAGGTGTTTGGTTTCACTTTCTGTCGCCCTGATGAAATTGGCGGGAAACCGGGAGGTTGAGGGCGGGAAAAATTCGCGGTTCACCGCAATCAGGAGAACGACGATGATCGTGAGGGGAATGAGCATCGACCGCCGGCGAACACGACCTGGCGCGACGGATGGTTCAGGCGTTGGTTCCGCTTCGGAGCGCATCTGCAGGATGGCTTGAGTGCGAGCCGCGGCAGCACTCCCATCGAGTTCCGCCATGATGTTTTCCAGGGGAAGAATCTGACCGGGAAGCTCCCGCTGCCGCACGTCGTACAGGATGAGCCTGGCGTTGGCCGACCGCAGAAGATAGTTTTCATGGCGGACCGACACCCGGATTTCGGTTTCGACGGTGGCGTTTTCAATGGGATCGATTGCCGCAAAATTTTCCAACAACTGGCGCAAATCGGCGGGAGTCACGGCCGACAGGATCTCGTTTCCGGAAATCATCACCGACCGCGCGTCCGGGGACAAATTGATGAGGATTACACGGTACATCGGAAACTAGCGGTTTTTGCGCACCACGTAGACTGGCCAGCCATTGAACCCCGTGCGGAAGTTTCCCGCGGAGGAATTACCGTCGTCAATTTGCCGGTCGAATTTCCCCAACTCGCCCGGTGACAGTGAAAGGGGCGGAAGTGGATGAAAAGCCGTGAGCACAATCAGGCCCGGCTGATCGGCGGCACGGGGCGGATTCCAGGCGTATTCACCGCCAAAAGGGGAGCCACGCGACCAGCCGAGGTCGGTAAGCCGGGTTCCCAATTCCCCGGCGGTTTTGGGCCATTGTCCGTGTCTCGATTGATAGTCGGCAAACACCGCGGCGAAACCCCGCAGCTGGGTTTCCCATTCCCGAAGTTTTGCCTGCCGGCCAACGCGGTGCAGCACGGAAAAGAACAGCAGCACGACCAGGCCGGCCGCCGCCAGGCCGAGCAAAACTTCCAGCAGAGGGAAACCGCGCGTTCCGCCCGGTGAAACCGGTTCCGGGGTTTGCGGACTCTGACTCGCGGGTTTCATCCTGGTGGCCGGTTAATTTTCGGCGGCCACGGGATGGAAGCCCACGTCGGGCAGGGTGCTGCGCTCGATTTCCTCCAGACTCGTCCAGCCAATGAGCGCCTTTTTCAATCCATCGTACCGCAGGGAGCGATGGCCGACCCGCTTGGCTTCCTCCAGCAGCAATGCGACACTTTCTTTTTTGGTGATGAGTTCGCGCATCATTTCGGAAACCTCGACAAATTCGTAGATGCCCACCCGTCCGTTATAGCCGGTCCCAAAACACCGGGCGCAGCCGCGTCCGCGATAAAGCGTCACGGGCGTCCCTTCGTATCCGGAGAAATACGGCGCGAGTTCCTCCTCGGTGGCCTGATAGGCTTCCTTGCATGAGGAACAGATCCGCCGGACAAGCCGCTGGGAAAGCACCCCCATGGTGGTGGGAGCGACGAGGTAGGGATCGACTCCGATTTCGACCAACCGGGTCACCGCTTGCAGGGCGTTGCTGGTATGCAGGGTGGTCAGCAACCTCAACGCGTGGCTCCTCTGGTGGCTTTACGAAAGCGGCAAGACC
>JBEHXD010000653.1:0-3393 GCA_048498875.1 Verrucomicrobiota bacterium | reverse complement strand
TACGTTGGTTCGCCTACCCGATCCGCTCTCCGCCACCTCCGATACGCTTTGGGTCGTAGGCGATGCGCGGCAGTCCATCTATCGCTTTCGCGGCGCCGCCTCGAGTAACGTCGCTCGGTTCGGCAACGACTTTCCTGGCGCCCACGTAAGCCAACTGGAAATCAACTACCGTTCCCGCCAAGAGATCATTGAGGCCTTCTCCACGTTCTCGCGAACGATGAAGGCCTCTGAAGGCACCCTCCCGCTTCGGCTCTCTGCGCAGCGTGGCGCCAGCGGTATCCGACCAGATTACCGCGTAGCCGAAACAGGGGATGATGAAGTGTCTGCAATTGCCGCAGCCATTGAGGAACAACGCGGGGACGGCGTTGCCTATCTCGACCAAGCAGTTCTCTGCGCCTCGAACGCGCGTCTCGGAGCGATTGCAGAGGGCCTCGAAGCCCGCGGCATTCCCGTTCTGCATCTGGGCAGTTTGTTTGAACGGCCGGAGATCAAGGATCTACTGGCACTCCTTTCACTTTTCTCCGATGGTCGCGCAACCGGTCTCGTCCGCTTAGCGACGATGCCGGCGTTTGCGATGCCGCTGCAGGACGTCGCAGACATCCTTAAGTATACGTCTGAAAATGAAGTCGATTCCCTAGGCTGGGTCGCGCTCGGGGACCACGTTCCCACGGTGAGTGACGCAACTCGGCGCGTCCTCGAGCAAGTTGAGGCTTTGTTCACCGGAATCAGCCGGGACGCGGCACCTTGGTCGATCTTGGCGCATTGGGTGATTGATCGGCTGGAACTGGCCAGGACGATCTACAGGCGGGACGACCTGTCTAGCCGCATGCAGGGCCTCGCATTGTGGCAGTTCATGAATTTTTGCCGCCGGCAACCCTCGCGGGCGGGTATCCCTACTCGTCGCCTACTGGACCGGATTCGCCGCCTCGTGTTACTCGCCGAGGACCGCGGCCTACACAGGCTCCCACATGCCGCTGGGGCCATCAACGCCGTCCGCTTGTTGACCATCCACGCCAGCAAAGGACTAGAGTTCGATGCGGTGCATATTCCGGGAATGGTAACCTCGGGTTTGCCGCGCAACAACTTGCCTCCACGTTGCCTACCTCCAGATGGCTTGATTCACGCATATCCTGGAATGACCGGCTTGGAAGCAGTCAAAGCCGGCCATGAGGAGGAAGAGGAATGCTTGTTTTTCGTAGCTCTCTCTCGTGCCCGTGACGGTCTGTTGCTTTACGGGTATCGCCGTCAAGCGGACGGACGGGTGCGCAATCAATCCAGATTCATTCCGCCGATCGCCAATTTCTTGGCGCGGCCCACACGCTTCCCGTTAGTGCCTGGGGCTCCGCGGCCGAACCAATTCGTTGCCGTCGAATGGGAGCAGAAGCCACGCTGGAGCGACGACCAAATTAACCTCTTCGAGCGCTGTCCGCGACGCTTCTTCTATACACACGTGTTGCGCGCACGGGGACGTAAGACCGAGACCCCATTCCTCAAAATGCACAATGTCGTGCTCGACGTCGTGGATTGGCTGAAGTCCGAGCACGCGATGACACACCCCTCTCATACAGAGGTCGACGCACGATTCGCTGAGGCCTGGCAGGCCAAAGGGGCGGTCGATCACGGCTATGCCGAGGACTATCTTCGCATTGGTCGCCGTTTGGTCGATTTTCTCGTCGGGATACGGCGCGGAAACGCACTCGCCGAAATTAAGCCGCTCACATTGGCGTGGCCGGAATGTGAGATCATCGTCACCCCAGATAGCGTAGTCAAAGCGACGAGCGGACAGTTGTTGGTCCGACGAATCAAGACAGGCAAGCAGCGCTCCAACGAGTTCGATGACATCGAGTTCACCATCTTCCAGTTGGCGGTAATACAAGCCTATGGAAATCAGGCCGTGGTCGAGGTCGTCTATCTCACGAGCGAGACAAAGACGCCCATGACGATCTCCGCCAGGAAGGCGGCGACTCGCAGCGAGAAAATGCAGGCGATCATCCGTCAGATCCAAGCGGGTGATTTTCCGCTGGAGGAGGACTCGCGGGTATGTCCGCGATGCCCGAGCTTTTTCGTGTGCGGGAGTGTTCCGTCCGGCCCACTGCGCAGAAAAAATTAGGCAGGCCTTTCCGGTTTGTCGCGGGGACGCGATTTACCTTTCAGCAGCCCAAATCGCAATTCCGCGTTGGGCCGCCGAAACAAATCATGCAAACCGTCAAGAACTCAGGCGACCGACTCCCTATTGAGGACGTCGCCACCGCAATCCGCGAAGGACGCGCCCTGCGTCCGGCGGATTTTTACCGGATCGTCGTGGCCGACGCTCACCTCAACAACCGCAACGTCGACATCGCCGACCCAATCCCCACCGGTCGCCAAATTCTACAGGCGGCGGGCGTCCAGCAGCTCGACGACTTCAGCATCTTCGCGATTTTGCCTTCGGGCGATTTCGAGGACTTGCGGCTCGACGAAACCTACGACCTTCGCGGTCGTGGTGCTGAGCGCTTCGTGATCTTCCGGACCGACCGGTTGTTCAAGCTCACGATCAACAACCGTCAGTTGGAATGGGGCAAGCCGGTGATCAGCGGCGCCGTTCTCTATTCGTTGGCGAACGCAGGCCCGGAAGAGGCTGTATTCCTGGAAGTCCGTGGCGGCACCGATCGCGTGGTCGAGCCCAGCGATGTCGTGGATCTCGATGCGCCGGGAATCGAGCGTTTCATCACGGCCTCGAAACCGCCCACCACGTTCGAGATCAAGGTCAACTCCCGCGATGAGATCGTGAACAACAAGCACGTCACGTTCGAGCAGGTGGTTCAACTCGCGTTCCCCGGACCACACGGTCCGAACATCGTGTTCTCGATGACCTACCGCCACGCGGCGTCGGAGCCGCATGCTGGTGAACTCGGCCCGGGCGGCTTCGTCGAAGGCAAAAAGAAAGGAACCATCTTCAATGTCACCAAAACCGATAAATCTTAGTCCGGATTTGAAACGCCTTCGTGACGAGGGCTACTTCATCCAGATCCGAAACGGCCTCCTCGTCATGAGGGACGTCCCGTATGTGAACACGCAGCGCCAGGTTCGCTTGGGCTCGCTCATCTCCAGCCTCACGCTGGCTGGAGATGTTACCCAGGCACCGGACACGCATGTCGTTCACTTCGACGGCGAACAGCCCTGCGGCTCCGACGGCGTGCCCCTCGTCAAAATCATCAACCAGAGCGGCCACGTCGATCTCGGCGGAGGAGTTACAGCGAAGTTCACCTTCTCCAGTAAACCGGCATCGGGCTACCCGGACTATTACCAGAAGATGACCACCTACGCGGCCCTGTTAACTGGGCCCGCGGCACTCCTGAAGCCTGGGAGCACTCCGCGGCCCGATCTACGCGGCAGTCATCGAGGCCTCGCGCA
>JBEHXD010000652.1:0-3399 GCA_048498875.1 Verrucomicrobiota bacterium | reverse complement strand
ACCCCGCCCACACAATAAATACGGAATATAATAAGGTCCGAAGAGATCCCCAATCGTCTCCATAGAAAGAGAGGCCGATTTGTTAATCGGTCGATCTTCGTGAAAGAGGCTTTGCGCAGCGACTCGTTTTACTCAACGGTGCCGGGCTTTCCTTCATTCATTGAGTACGATTCCCCCCAGTTCCGCCCAAAATCCCGCCCCTTCCCGACCGTTGTCGCTCGGCGTGATTTTCCTCACGCTCTATATCGATCTCATCGGTTTCTCCATCATCTTTCCCCTGGGGCCGGACCTGATTTCACATTACCTCAACACCGATGGCCAAAGCGGTTTGCTCCGGTGGTTGCTCGAACAGTCCAACGCCGTGGCACACGCCTTCGGGCGCGACAACGCCTTTGCCGCCGTGTTGTTCGGCGGAGTGCTGAGTTCGTTCTTTTCCATTCTGCAGTTCATCTTCGCGCCATTGTGGGGCGCGATCTCCGACAAGCGCGGACGCCGCGGCGTCTTGCTGATGACCGTGGCCGGCACCGCGCTCGGTTACCTGGTGTGGGTGCTCAGCGGTTCATTCTGGCTTTTCCTGCTGTCGCGGATCGTGACCGGTGCATTTAGTGGAAATCTGTCCGTCGCCACCGCGGCCGTCGCGGACGTCACCACGCGGAGCGAACGCTCCAAGGCCATGGGCATTGTCGGCGCGGCCTTCGGTCTCGGCCTGGTCACCGGACCGACCATTGGCGCACTGACCGCGCACATTAATCTGCTTTCCAATCATCCGGATCTTGCCCGGTTTGGCGTAAACCCGTTTTCGGTGCCGGCGCTGATCGCATTCGTCATGTGCCTGATCAATCTCCTGTGGATCTCCGCCCGCTTCAAAGAGACGCTTTCCGTCGCCGCCCGCGCCGAGGCCCGGGAGCCGCGCATCCGCAATCCCCTTTCCGCGATCTTCGGTCTGAGCAATGTCCCGGTTCGCCGGGCCAATCTTGTCGCATTCGTCTATTCGCTGGCCTTCGTAGCCATGGAGACGTCCATCACGTTTCTGGCCGCGGACCGCTTTGGCTATACGTCACGACAAAACGGATACCTGCTGGGATTTCTGGGCCTGTGTTCAATCGTCACCCAGGGCTATATCGTACGCAAGCTCCTCGCCAGGGTTGACGAGGTCCGGGTGCTCAACTCCGGCCTCGTGTTCTCCGCCATCGGACTGCTCGTCATCGGCTGCGCGGTCCAGCCGTGGATGCTTTATGCCGGGCTGGCCTGTCTGGCGATCGGCTCGGGTCTGGTCAATCCGGCCACCACCGGGCTGATCTCGCTCTACAGCGGTACCGAGGAACAGGGCCGCGTGCTCGGTATCTTCCGGTCGCTGGGTTCCCTCTCGCGCGCGATCACGCCGGTGCTCGCCGGCGGGGCGTTCTTTCTTTTTGGTTCGCGCGCGGTCTTTATCGCCGGCGCGCTGCTATCGGCCGGCGCATTTGGCCTGAGCTTCCGGCTTCCCCAGCCGCAGAAATGACCCGCGATCCGAGAGTTCAGCCCGTCACGGTCCGGCGATCTTTCGCTGCACCGCTGTGGCTGGTATTCGCACTCACTTGTGTCCTGCTGACCAGCGGCTGTTTCAACTACGGCCGCCGCACACCCGCTCGAACAGTGTTGGAAACGAAAACCACGACACTGCCCGCGCGGGTGATTTCAAACTTCTTCGTGGTCGAATCCAAGCTGTCCGATGGAAAAACCTATCGCTTCATCGTCGACACCGGCTCGACCGCCACCCTGGTCAGCCCGGATCTGGCAAAAAAGTTTGCGATGAAGGAACGCCATGGCGCGCCACGACGGAAAATCCACGTGCGCTCGGCCAATGGCGGCGAAATCGACCTCGAATCGATCACGCTGAAACAACTGAATCTCGGGGACGCGTTGTTTGAACGCGTCCCCGCCCTGATCTTTGATTTCAGCGACCTGTCGGGGCATCTCGGGATGCCGATCGACGGCATTGTCGGATTCCCCGTGTTCCGGAACACCCTGCTCACCATGAATTATCCCGGGCAGGAACTCGTGATTGCCTCCTATCCGCAGTTTCCGCCACCGGTTCCCACCCCTTCCCCGCGGCTTTCGACCATCGCCTTTAACAACGAACAGGGCACTCCCCTGATTCCGATTCAAATGGGGAACGAATCATTCATCGTCCTCATCGACTCCGGCAGCGATGGCAGCCTCAGCTTGAATCCCGTTGGCCTGCATCCCCGCTTCGCGAACGGACCGCGCGTCGGCACGCTGATTTCCTCGCTGCAAGGCGATCGCCGGCAGCTCACCGGCCGGCTCAGCCAGGACGTGCTGATCGGCACGCACACCATTCAAAAGCCAATCGTTGATCTCACCGATCAGCTCTCGTCGATCGGCGGTGAGTTTTTGCGGCACTTTGTGGTGACTTTCGACCAGCGCCGCAATCAGGTGACGCTGGTGCGCGACACGGACGACGCCGTGACCATGGAACCGCGGCGCAGCTCCGGGCTGTCCTTTGCCCGCTCGGCGGTTTATTGGCGCGTCCTCACGGTAATTCCGGACACGCCCACCGCCGCCTTGCCCGTGCAAGCCGGCGATTTGTGCGTGCGCATCAATGGCGAACTGGTGGCCCAATGGGGCTATGATCGTTACGCCGCCCTGCTGAAGACCGCGGACAAGATCACGTACACGTTTTTGGTGGGCGCGAAAGAAACCGACGTCGAGGTGCCGGTAATCGAACTGGTGCCCTAGAGCTGACGCCCGCTGGGAACGCCAACGGCAAACGCGCTCAGTTTTTGATCAACAAAAACGCGCCCGCGCCATCGTGCCCGTCGACCCAGGGGAAAGCGCGCAGGCTGCGCTCCACCCGGAAAGGCCCGCCGGCACGGCTGTCGAAAAAGGTTTTGATGACGCCTTCATTTTCGTCCGCGTCGATGCTGCACGTGCTGTAAACCAACCGCCCGCCGGTTTTCACCAGCCGCGCAGCCGCATGCAGGAGTTCCACCTGTTGTTCGGCATGACGGGCAAAATCGCCATCCTGCAGCCGCCATTTGACGTCGATGCGATGCCGCATCACCCCCGTGTTCGAACAGGGAGCGTCGAGCAGCACGGCATCATAGCTCTCCGGCAAATTCAGATTGCGGTAGAACTGGGTATTAACGACGCGAAGGTCGGCTTGCGTCAGCGCCACCTCGACGCCGGCGGGCGCACGGGCGAGATTCTCCTTCAAACGCACAATGCGAATATCCGACTTCCCCGGCGCCAGGGGTTCATCCAGCGCCACCACCCGGCCGCTCTTCATGGTATCGGCGATAAACAAACTCTTTCCGCCCGGCGCGGCGCGGCGGCTGACCACGCGGCCCGACGACACGATCGAGCACGGCATGGCCGAGTTCGTCGCGCAGGAGGAGA
>JBEHXD010000651.1:0-3399 GCA_048498875.1 Verrucomicrobiota bacterium | reverse complement strand
GACCGGATCCATGTTTTCATGACGGTCCGTGGCTCGGTGGCCGGCCGGGGTATCGCCACGCGCCCGGTGCGTATATCCATCCGCCGGCCTACCATGGGCGGCGGCCTCCTTCTCCCGCTCCGGGGCGTGGGCCGGATCATCATTCCGATCCCGGTCATCACGGTCCCGACCCGCGTCCAAATCCGCCGGGTCGTCCCCAGGATCACGATCACAGACCGAATCAGGACCGGCGTTAAAGAACGCCAGGGGAAGGTCGACCACAAAAAGTCGCAAAGATCGAGGTGGGGTCGGCCGCACTTGGTGATTGTCGAGGGCGGAGTGTCAGCACCGGGACACCGGCACAAGCACGCGACCACTCCGCTTGTGCTGGTCCGTGGCTGGGGCAAAGGAAACCCGTCCGTGGCGGACCTAGTGGCTCAATACCGGTCGGGTAAGTAACCCGGGTGGCAGAGAGATTGGCCACCAAGAGTCGCGAAAAGACACAAAAATTCGGAACGGGTTAACCACTGATTCACGCTAACACCTCACTCATGAGGCATGGAAACAGACGTGCGACAACGAACCGCTTCGGGGATCGGCCCGGGAAGTAACAGCCTCCTCCGTTAACTCAGTTTCCTCCTGTGAAAATCAGGGCCTGATTGGGGACTGCGCATGAGGTGGGAACCTGCGGGGGCTTTTGCGTGTAAGGGAGGGTCAGATTTCTTCCGCTTTAATCGCTATGGTTGCTGTCCCCCGCTGGCTTAATGTCCGGTTGTTTAATGCGTGGTCTGACACGTTCTCCCGTCGCCGGTGCCGATGGTTGGGTTTGGTGCTGGCCGGATCGATCCTTGGTGGCAGCGAGCTCGGGGCGGACGATCAGTCGAAGGCCAACGCCGATTTTGGGAAGGACGTTGAACTCACGCCCTTCGTGGTGAACGGCAAGTCGTTGTCGCTTTCGGTCCACGCGCGGACGAAAGCGGACCGGCGTTATGTGGAAAAATTTGCGGAGGACGTGGTGGAGATCGCGTACGACACGCTGGGCCATTCCACGGGGAAGGGACTGATCATTGTGGGCGCGGAAAATGAACCGCACCCGATCGTGATCATCCGGAAGTTCCTGAAAATGGCCGCGGACGGACAACTCGATCCCAGTTTGTCGATTTCCGCCCAGGAGGCCGAGGACAAGCTGAAGAAGGTGCAGCAGAAAATGCCAGTCGAGGAGGCCTCGGGAAAGCCGTCGGGTCTCACGTTTGACACCGTCATGCCCGCTTTGCCCCTGCCATTGGAGGGCGTGATGTCCAAACTCTACCAACTGGCGTGGGCGGAAGGCTTCGACGACGCGCGGATCGAGCAGAAATTCAAGTTGCTCACGCGTGCCGAGCTCGTTCGGAACGATCTCAGCCGTTACGATTGGGTGTTTTATCTGCCGCCCCAGGGTGTCACCTCGGCGGTTTTCAAGGACATGCTCGGCAAAGTGATGAAGGCGCAGAAAATGGGCCTGTTTAAGCGGGCCGCCATTCGCAGCGCGGTGTTTGTATTCAGTCCGGTGGTGAAAAAGGGCTTCGAGGCGATGCGAAAGGGAATGCTTTTCATGACGATACTGCGAGCGGAAGGCACCTACAGCGAGAGCGACGTGGAGATGTTGGTCCAGGCATACGCGAAGGAGCTCATGCCCGATTTGAAACCCGGCTCCGGGGACGAGCATCGCCGGGCGCTCGATGCGATCGAAAAACAGAAGATCGCGAATGCCGAGTATGCAAAGGATCCGTTTGTGAAACCGTCGCGGCTGGTGAGTTTCGATCCGGCGGCGTATGTGCGTTTCGAAGGGGATTATACGGCCAAGCCACCGGAGATCACCCATCGCTTCAAACACGAGGGCGATTCCTTCCAGTGGAGTTACAAGAACCAGAAACCCCTGATGTTTTATCCCGCTGGCGAGCGGCTGCTCGTGCGCGAGGACGGCGCAATGACCATCCAGTTTCTCGTCGACGCGACTGGCGCGGTCACCGGTGTGGAGGAGCGCTGGGTTCGTCGCCGCCAGACAATCGCACGCAAGTTCTGAGGGACGCCGGATCAGCGCATTCCGGCGTCGCCTGCGCACAAAATTCCCTCCAACATTTCCTAATGTATCGCCTCACCCTGACGCTTGTTGCCTTTGGTCTCATTTCCTCACTGTCTGCTGCCATGTCCGACCCCAATCCGCTGATTCTCCCGCTGTGGGCGGGCACGCCTCCGAACAGCCAGCCTGCAGGCCAACCCGAGGAACGGGTGCAGGAGGAAAGTATTCTCTGGGTTCGCCACGTGCAGAATCCCCGGATTGAAGTGCGTCTGCCAGCCCGCGGCAATGCAACCGGCCAGGCCGTGGTCGTGTGCCCGGGAGGCGGTTATGGCGGGCTTGCTTACGATTGGGAAGGCACCGACTTCGCCGGCTGGTTGAACAGCCATGGCATCGCTGCGATCATTCTGAGTTACCGGCTTCCCGTGGATGGCGACGTGGCCCACGAAAAATGGCGGGTTCCGCTCCTCGATGCGCAACGGGCGATCCGTCTGACACGCGCTCATGCGGCGGAGTGGGGGATCAATCCCGCGAAGGTCGGAATCATGGGATTCTCGGCGGGCGGACACCTCGCGTCGACAGCTGGCACCCGGTTCGATGCGGGCAATCCGGCGGCGACCGATCCGGTCGATCGTTTGGGGTCGCGTCCGGATTTCATGATCCTGGTTTATCCGGTGATCAGCATGCTGAAGGAGACGACCCACGGCGGCTCGCGGCTCAATTTGCTCGGTGAAAATCCCTCCGACGAACTCGTGCGCCGGTATTCCAATGAACTGCAGGTGACCGCCGATACGCCGCCCACCTTCCTCGTGCATGCGGGGGATGACGGGGCGGTGCCGGTGAACAACAGCCTCTTCTTCTATAATGCACTGGTCGCCCACCACGTGCCGGCGGAGTTGCATGTGTATCCGGCAGGCGGGCACGGATTTTCCCTGGCGATCCACAAGGGACGGCTCCAGGATTGGACGCAGGTGTGTGCCCGCTGGCTGACGGACTTCTGACCGTCCGTGAATGAAAATCGCCGGCCGGCCTGGTCCGGTCAGTTCATCGTTTCCGGTGCGGGCAAATCCCACGCCTGCCACCGCCGGAGATATTCCGCGCGTGGTAGCAGCACATAGTGCGGCTGGGCGGCGGCGCGCAGCCAGATGACCAGTTCCTGCAACGCCGGCTCCGCCATGGTGGTGCAGCCGGAGGTGGGACGGGTTTCGCCGCGGCGGATATGAAAGAAGGTCGCGCTGCCAGCGCCGGGCAGCGTGGCAGCACCTCTTCCACCTCCCCGCCGACCCGGAGGCCGACGAGCCCGACGACCTCGCCGCCACCGGCGTGGGCCTGGCCGTGCACGAGGTGCTGGCCTCGCTGGTGCT
>JBEHXD010000650.1:0-3402 GCA_048498875.1 Verrucomicrobiota bacterium | reverse complement strand
CATCGCCCGGCGCCGCAGCCTTCCGATGCGCAATTCCAGCAATTCTGGTCGCCTGTTTTTCAGTCCGCCGATCCTTTGCTGATTGGCGTGGGTCACCCGATCGTCTACATGCCATCGAGACGGATTTCTCAGCTCAATGCGCAGCTCTTTCCGCAGAGCGATCTCCCGCAGCAGCAAAAGATTGAATTGCCTCCGCGTCAGTTCAGCGGATCGGACATGATTCCTGTGATGAATCAGTATGTCGGTTTCGGCGACATGGTGGCGTCGGATGAGATTGCCCAAATGCTGGCGCGGCGTTCGCGGCGGGTGCGCCTGATGCTGGCAAGCAGTATCCCCTTCGCCGATCTGCGCAGTTCTCAGGTCTATCTGGTCGGGTCGTTCAGCAACCAGTGGACCGTGGAACTCAGCAGAAACTGGCGGTTTCGCTTCAAATGGACGGCGGATCATCAGCCGGTTTTTGTCGACACCCAGCAGACGCCCCCGCGGGAGTGGTCGATTCCTTCGGAAGATAACGGTTCTACGCCTGAGGACTATAGTCTGATCTGCCGGATCCGCAACTCGCCGACCGGTGGGCTCGTGATCGTCTCCGCCGGTATTAAGCAGTTCGGTACCGAAGCGGCTGGCCGTTTTCTCGCCGATCCTGCGGCGATGGAACCCCTGCTGGACAAGTTACCCAAGGGATGGGAAAGCAAGAATCTTCAAATCATCCTCCACACGCACGTGATCGGCAACACGCCGGCTCAGCCGGAGCTTGTTGCCTGGCATGTGTGGTGAATCTTCCGGAGTCGGGCCATTTTGAGATACAATTCCCCGCATGCGCCCACTCGCATTTCTATGTCTGCTGGCGGCATGCGCCTCCGCGCAAACCGGTAATATCGGCCTTTTCACAAATTCCGACGACATCGGCGCCCCGCCGATAAAGGGGGCGGCGGAATTCGACCCCGGGAGCGGTCAATACAAAATCACTGGCTCGGGAACCGACATCTGGGGCAAGGCCGATCAATTCCACTATGTGTGGAAGGAAATGTCGGGTGATTTTGCCATTACGGCAACGGCTAAATTCCTGACGGATGGAATCGATCACCGCAAAGCAACGATCATGTTGCGCCAGACTGCGGACGCCGACTCGCCGTTTGTCCATTTCGTGATTCACGGCAACGGAATGCCCTCGGTTCAATTTCGAACCGTGAAAGGCGGGAGCGCAAACACGATAGATATGCCTATTCTGGGGGCGGGAACCTTCAAACTCAAACTGGTACGGCGGGGTTCCGCGATTACGGTGTGGCTCGCAAAGGGCGATGAACCGCTGCGCCAGCTGGGGACAACTCAAAATCAAATCGGGAGTCCCGTGCTGGTTGGCCTTGCGGTGGCATCCCACACTCAGACGGCGGTCAATACTGTATTGTTTTCCGACGTAGTCATCGAACCGCTGAACGGGAAGCGCTAAAACCTCCAACGAAAGGTCCAGTGAACGATGCTGAAACAGAAGCTTTTTCTCGCCAGTCTGCTGATCGTCCCGGTCTTTGCCCAATCTCCGAATCCTGGAGTTTTTACGAACTCCGGTGATGTCGGAAACCCGGCGCACAAGGGTTCGGTGGAGTTCGATGCGGCAAAGGGCGAGTACCGGATTACCGGCTCGGGCGCCAATATCTGGGCAAAAGATGACCAGTTTCAATACGTCTGGAAAGAAATGCCCGGGAACTTTACAGTCACTGCCACAATGCGGTTCCTTGGCGAGGGCGAAGACCACCGCAAGGCCGGCATCATGGTGCGGCAATCCCTCGACAACGATTCGGCGTATGGAGATTTCGTGATCCATGGCAATGGCATGCCCGGACTGCAGTGGCGCAGCGCCAAAGGCGATATCACAAATACCTTCGATCTTCCCTTTGACGGGCCGGGTACATTCAAACTCAAGCTGGTCCGAAGTGGTGTCGGTATTACAGTTTCCGTGGGTAAGGACGGAGCCGAAATGAAGGAAGTCGCGCGCACAGAAGTGACCTTCCGTAATCCGGTGCTGGTGGGATTAGTAGTGTGTGCTCATAACGCCGACCGATCGGATACCGTCGTGTTTTCGGACGTAACAGTCGACCGGAGCGTGCCGCCCGGCAGCCATTAAGGGCATCTCCCGCAGTACTCGCTTTTCCGTTACGGCGCTATCCGCCGGCATCGGACAAAACGCATTGACGCTACTGCCACACTGTCGTACGAAATACCTCGGGACTTGCCGGTTGTGTAATACCGGCATCCGATTCCGCTGTGACGAAGATGTCGAAGTTTTTCAGCGGGGTTGCCGACAAACCCAGTCACGGCATTATCTTGCAGGAACTCAACGTCACAATTTGGAGCGGTTCGCTGCTGCCGTTCAGCCGGATTCGGAAATATCTATATTCCACCGGCCCAACATTTTTCGCGTACGTGGTGATCGTGCGCATGTGTGTTCCCGGATCGATCTCTTCGACGATTGCGCAATCCGAAAACCGGGCCGAGCCCGCTGCGCATGATTGGCCTATGGACGTTACCCTAAACGACGCTTGCGATTGGTTCTTTTGGGTTTTATCGGTGGCGAGCCATCGTTGACCTGCTCCGAGAGGCCCTTTGAGGATTAACGTATGGGAGGATATGTCCTCCAGTCCCAACTCTGAGAGGGTCAACTGCATTGCCTCATCATCCGCTTGCATTGGTGTAGGCCAAACCTGATAGATCACACGGCCTGACTTCGATCGATCAACTTTTGTCACACGCCAGACAACTGTCGAGTCTCGTCCACCTCGTCCCGATGGATGCACGCTGTACTGCCAGAAATTTCCAGCCGCAAGCGGATAGTATGGGTGACGTTTTGACGGCTGAGCACTTATGAGCACGGCAGCCACCACCAACAGTGCGGGTGCTCCGAAAGTAGAGCCAGTGATTGTCACGGTTGGTTAACCTCATCATTGGGCTTTGTGACAGGCGTATACACGCCCGTATTCGCTTTCGCTGTACCCTCAGTCATGAAAATCGTAGCCGTATCCGCTTCATTTCGCGAATCCAGGTGCAGGTGCGCCGCTTCCGTCTGTGTGAAGGGACCGTGTTCGATGAGGCGGAATCCCTCGCTGACGGGACTTCCAGTTAGCTGAAGTTTTTGGAATGCAGTACCGTCCGGAACCCCAATCACATGGAAATCCGTTGCTTGCCCGGTCAAATGAGCGCTCTTGGTCGCCCCACCTCCACGACGATCTCAAGCCGTGGCGGGAAAAAAATGTGGAACGTGCCGGAACTGACCGAGCAGTACGTCGAGCGGATGGAGGACGTACTGGAGAGGTACGAACGCCCGCTCGATCCCGCCGAACCGGTCGTTTGCCTGGATGAAAAGCCCGTTTCGTTGCACGCCGACGTTCGGCCTGCTTCAGGAGTACTGCC
>JBEHXD010000649.1:0-3404 GCA_048498875.1 Verrucomicrobiota bacterium | reverse complement strand
CCGGGAGTGTCCACGAGTTCGCGCAACCTGCCCTGGTGGGCGGCTTTCACCGGCTTGAGTGCGGCGAGTTCGAATGTTTCGGTTGGAAAGGAAATTTCGCGGGCCAGGCGGCGATGGGTTTCCCTCAATGCGCTGTACTCCTTGATAGTCGCGTCGAACTCCTTGCGGCGGGTTTCCTGCGAAAGATTGTAGGAGTGGCGATCGCGATACACCTGCCACGCCTTTTGTTCTTTTTGCCAAAGTGCCCACTCGGGGAGCTGCGCAATGGAGTAACCGGTGATTTTCTGGAGAT
Source organism: Verrucomicrobiota bacterium (assembly GCA_048498875.1). Taxonomy (GTDB): domain Bacteria; phylum Verrucomicrobiota; class Verrucomicrobiia; order Opitutales; family Opitutaceae; genus Lacunisphaera. The sequence continues at coordinate 3,112 of JBEHXD010000649.1, read as the reverse complement.
GTTCCAGCAGGGGTTTCGTGGCGCGAGCGCATTCCTGGTCTGGACCGGGATTGGATTCAGGGGGAATGATTGAGTCCGACGAGAGCGCGTGCGGCAGTTCGCTTTCACCGGCCTGTTTGTCGTCTGTCATGTCTGGCAAGACGATGTCGGATGGGATGCCCGTCAGTTGGACGGACTTTCCTCCGGGGGCGTAAAAACGCTGGAAGGTGAGGCGAAGCGTTCCCCAGTTTCCGGATTCGGCCGGGGAAATTTGCGGACGGGCTTTTGCCAGTTCGATGTAGTTTTGCACGGTGCCTTTGCCAAACGTGGCCGGCCCGCCGACGATGACCGCCCGCTGGTGAAATTTCATTGCGGCGGAAAATACTTCACTGGCGGATGCGCTTTGTGGGGAGGTAAGGATCACCAGTGGACCCGAATAGACGCGTTTCCCTTCCGCCATGTCGAAGGGGGTGAGCGAACCGTCGGGGTTTCGCGCGATCACCACCCGGCCCCGGTTCAGGAAAAGTTCGCTCAGCGCGATCGCCTCCGGGAGCGCGCCGCCGGGGTTGTTCCGCAGATCGAGAACAAGCCCGGCGATTTTCTCCGCTTTCATCCAATCGAGGATCTCGTGAACATCCAACGTGGCGCTGCTTACGCAGGAGTTTTCGCTGGCAGCGTAAAATGAGGGAAGGGTGATCCAGCCGATGCGGTGCGTCCCTCCGTCCGGGAGCGGCACAGTGCTGATTGCGCCCTGGGCCCGCTCGGATCCCAGTACGATGCGGGTGTTCCTGAGGGTGGTTGTGCATGACGTGGTCGAACCTGGCAGACGATATTTCATCGTCAGCATGGAGCCCGTTTCCCCGTGCAGGAGAGCCTGCAGTTCGACGGGCGTGATTTTTGTGAGATCGGGCGGCGGCTTGGCGGACTCATGCAATTCCTCGATGATATCCCCCGCTTCGATGTCCGATGAGAGGTCGGCGGGACTGCCCGGATACACGGTGCTCACCACGAACGCGTCGTTTTCCTTATGCAACTCAAGGCCGACGCCGGTGACGGCATTGGCCATGGCGGTGGCGAATTCGCGTTGGGATTGCGTCGAGAAATAGCCACTGTGGGGATCGAAGGAGCGGATAATGGCGTCGAAAAAACGTTCGCGGACGGTGAGGGCGTCGGCCGTGGCGATTTGCCGTTCCATTTCCGCGTAACGTTTGCCAACGGTCGCCAGCGCGTCCTTCGATTCCCTCCCGTTCAGGAGCTCGCGAAGCACCTGTTCCTTCAACCACAATTCCCAGCGCCGGTCAGCCGGGACGGTTTCCCCTGCAGGTTCCTTCGGCCGTTTCTCAACATACGTTTCATCGATGGAGAAATCGAAACCGCGCGCGAGGCGTTGTTCGATCCAACGGCAGCGTTCATGGGCGCGGGTGGCGAAAAGATCGAAAATCTCGAAAGCCGGCAGCAGGTCGCCCCTCAGCAGGTAGACGGACTTCAAGGAGCGATCAAAGCGCGTGTGAATGAAATCAACATCGTCCGGGGTGAGAAAGTCACCGTTGGGATCAAGTTCCTCCAGAAAGCGGGTGACCATTTCCTTGTTCTCGATCTCGCGAAAGGAACGGCCGGTGTAATGGTGGTTTTGCAGGATGTCGACGACCAGCCTGGCCTCCCGCTGCAGCGATTTCTGTTCCGTTGCGCCAAGTGAGGTGGCGATTGAGGCGCCACCCGCGGTAAGGACAAAGCCGGGCGAAATTGAGGCGAATAAACCGGCGAAAACGAAAAGGAGGGGTTTTACGGGCATCAAGGATTTCGGATGCATTGTGGGGATGCTGGCGTCTGGTGGTCAATCGAAGGCTGTGACCGATGAAATGATTTCTCCTTCCGTTCTCCTTGCGCTTGATCGCAAGCTCGCCAGTAAAAGCGGTGCATGCCGGCGCCGCACGAACTTCCCATTTACGAACTTGAATCCCGACTCATTGCATCGGTGAAACAACAGGGGCGTCTGATCGTGCAGGCGCCGACGGGATCCGGCAAATCGACCCAGGTGCCGCAGATGCTGCTGCGGAGCGGCTTGCTCGGCGAAGGCGAGGTCGTCGTGTTGCAGCCCAGACGACTCGCGGCGCGGATGCTCGCGAAACGCGTGGCGGAGGAAGCCGGCACGAGGTTGGGCGAGGTGGTGGGTTATCAGATCCGCCTCGACTCGCGGGTTTCGAAGGCAACGCGCGTCCGGTTTGTCACCGAGGGAATTTTGCTCCGCCAGATGTCGTTCGACGCCTCCTTGCGCGGGGTGAGCGCAATCGTCTTCGATGAATTTCACGAACGTCACCTGTATGGCGATATTTCGCTCGCACGGGCGTTGCAGATTCAAAAAACCACGCGGCCCGATCTGAAGGTGATCGTGATGTCCGCGACCCTGGATGCCGCGATGCTGAAGGATTACCTGGCGCCCTGCGAGGTGCTGACCTCGCAAGGAAGGACGTTTCCGGTTCAAATCGAATACCTGCAAAAGACGGTGGATTTCGAACACGATCCGGTCTGGGCCGTGGCGACGCGCGAATGCGAACGGATCGCGGCGAAGGCGACAGGCGACCTGCTGGTGTTCCTGCCCGGCGCGTACGAGATCAACCGCACCGTACAGGAAATCCAGGGTTCGCACGCGCTGCGTGGATTTGTGTGTTATCCGCTGCACGGCGAACTGCCGCCGGAGCAACAGGACCGCGCGGTGGCGCGCTACGATACGCGAAAAATCATTGTGTCGACGAACGTCGCCGAAACCTCGCTGACGATCGATGGCGTGACCGCAGTGGTCGATGGCGGCCTGGCGCGCGTGGCGCGGTTCGATCCGCATCGGGGAATCAACACCCTGCTGATCGAAAAAATCAGCGTGGCGTCGTCCGATCAGCGGGCCGGTCGCGCGGGTCGCACCGCACCCGGCGTGTGTGTGCGCCTGTGGACGGAACGCGAGCACGCGCAACGTCCGCTGCAGGAATTGCCCGAGGTAAAGCGGCTCGATTTGTCCGAGGTGGTGCTGACGTTGAAGGCGGCAGGCATTGACGACGTTTTCAGTTTCCCGTGGCTGGAGAAGCCGGAGCAGAAAGCGTTGGAGCGCGCCGAAACATTGCTGGCGGATTTGGGGGCAATT
>JBEHXD010000648.1:0-3408 GCA_048498875.1 Verrucomicrobiota bacterium | reverse complement strand
ATCCGGGTCGATCCCAACCCGGGTCAAAATTGTCGCAAGAAACAACCAGTTTCCATGGCTTTTCGAAATCAACATCGCGTTCTTCCCGCGAAACCCAAGTCCGCTGCGCGCCGCCCACCCGCGCTCCAACACGGGACCGGTATCCACATAATAGCGATAATCATCTTCATCCACACCGGCCATTTCCTCCAGCACACGGCCGGCAGCTATCAGACCTGATTTTATCGTGTCATGATAGTCGTCATACAACGCGTAGCGCGCCCATCGCGGACGGTTTTCCGACAAATTGCGCTCTTCAAACCCGGCCCCCGGCCAGTAGTTCACGCCGAGCACAATCACGCTTCGGGCTCCTGCGAGCACCAGATCGGCCTTCGCGCGTTTTTCCGCGGTCCGTTCCATCCACGCCATGTCCGCGTGCATGCCGGCGCCAAGCCATTCGCGCAATCCCCGGCTGCTTTCCGCTTTGATCTCGGCAAACCGCACCTCGTCAAAACCCAGGTCACCCAAGCGCCGCCGCAGTTCCTCGCGTCGCTCACCCTCGATCATGGGCGATGGAGCACCGGTCATTTTTTAAGCTGCGCCGCTTCCTGCCGGTAGACGCGCAGGACATGGGCCGCAATTTCCTTCAAGGGCCGGCTGTCGGTCAGCACCATCGTGCCCGTGCGCCGGTAGAGAGGTTCACGCTGGGCGTAGAGTTCGCGCAGGCGTTTCGCCGGATCCTCCACGTGCAGCAACGGGCGATGAGTGGTGTGCAGGATGCGATCGATGATGGTTTCGATCGGTGCATGCATGCAGATCACGATTCCGCGACTGCGCAAAAGTTCGAGCATCCCGGGCGGCACCACCAGGCCGCCACCACACGCCACCACACACCCGTGAGCCGGATGGCCGTGCTCGACAAACTCCCGTTCCAACTGGCGAAACGCCGGCTCACCCTGCTCCGCAAAAATTGCCGACACCGGCTTGCCCTGGACCCGCTCGATCTCCTGGTCGCTGTCGATAAACTCGAAATCCATCTGTTTGGCCACGAGCCGGCCGACCGTGCTTTTGCCGGTGCCCATGAAACCCACGAGATAAAGATTGGTCGCTGCCGAAGTCATGCGTCGCCCACCACACACACACGCCTTCACCGGCGCAAGTTCAGGTTGCAATGAAACCCACCACCAGCGGTGCCCGTATTCAAATTCCCCTGTTCAATCACGTCAAAATCGACAGCCTTTAAATCATGTCTGCCGGTGATCCAGCCCATCACAACTACGCTTTCGCGAGCGACAATACGGCGGGAATGACACCGGAGGCGCTGGCGGCCTTCACTGCCGCCAATGCCGGCCACGCCGCCTCTTATGGCGATGATCCCTGGACCTCACGGGCCAAAAAACTCATTGCGGAAATCTTCGAGACCGAGTGCCAGGTGTTTTTTGTCTTCAACGGCACCGCTGCCAATTCGCTCGCGCTATCGGCACTCTGCCGGCCTTACCACAGCGTCATCTGCCATGAGTTTTCCCACGTGGCGACGGACGAATGCAGCGCACCGGAATTTTTCTCGGGCGGCAGCAAAGTTCTGTCGATCGCCGGTCCCGACGGCAAACTTCAGCCTGCCGATCTCGAACGAGCCATAACCAGGCGGACCGACGTGCATCATCCCAAAGCCGGCGCCCTTTCCCTCACGCAGTCCACGGAATGGGGCACGCTCTATTCGGCGGCGGAAATCACTTCGCTTGCGGCCGTCGCGAAAAAACATGGCCTGAGGGTGCAGATGGACGGAGCGCGCTTTGCGAACGCTGCAGCCACACTCAGTGCCCGCGGTGTTTCGCCCGCCACCTTCACGTGGCGGGCGGGGGTGGATGTCCTCAGTTTTGGTGGCACCAAAAACGGCATGAACTCCACCGAGGCGGTGGTATTTTTCAACCGGGAGCTCGCGCGGGAATTCGAATATCGGGTTAAACAGGGCGCGCAACTTGCCTCGAAACAACGCTTCGCGGCCGCGCAATGGGCCGGCATGCTCGAGAGCGGGGCGTGGCTGCGTCACGCCAGTCACGCCAACGCCATGGCGCGAAAACTCAGCGACGCGTTGAAGGCGTTTCCCGCGCTGAAATCGATTGCGGCCACCGAGGCAAATGGAGTGTTTGTAGAAATGCCGGTCGTTCTTGCCGAGGCTTTGTGGGCCAGGGGCTGGCATTTCTACCGGTTCATCGGTGACCACGGTTACCGCCTGATGTGCTCGTGGGCCACCGCTCCCGAAACCATCGATCATTTCATTGCCGACGTGGCCCTGTGCAGTCGGAGTACCGCCGCCCTGCCGACCGCTCCATCCCCCCGGTCAAAAGGCGGACGGCAGGCGGGATAACACTTTTCCGTCCATAAAAAAACGCCTCCGGCAAAAGAGGCGTTTCGATTGAGCGAGAATTGGCGGTCGGGTTATTTGGCCGCCGGAGCCGGCGCGGCCGCTTCTTTCGGCGCGTCCTTCACCCCGAGCAATTCGACGTCGAAAATGAGGGTCGCTGCCGGAGGAATTCCCCGGTTGCCCTCGTCGCCATAACCCAGGGCGGCGGGAATATAGAGTTTGATCTTACCGCCGACGGACACCTTTTGCAGACCTTCCACCATGCCGGCGATCAATTGGTCGGGGGCGAGAATCATATCGGCAGGCTGGCCGCGCTCGACGGAGCTGTCAAAAACCTGGCCGGTCGCCAGCGCGCCGGTGTAGTGGATCGTCACCAGCTGGCCAACCTTCGGGGTGGCTCCCGTGCCGGGCTTGGTGATTTCATAACGAAGACCGCTGGGCAGCTCCACGACGTTCTTGTTCTCCTTCAACTTTGCAAAGAAGGCGGTGCCGAGAGCGATGTTTTCCGTCCGAAGCTTGGCCATGAACGCTTCGCTCTTCTTGCCCATGAACGCCTCGAGTTCCGGCCCCATTTCATTCACGTCGAACGGTGGCTGCGCTCCGGATGCCGCCCCCTGCAGACCGCGGGACATCGCTTCGACTTCAGCCTTAGTGAAACCAAGCTGGCTCAAGCCCATGCGCATTCCCGTGACCCAGCCATAGGCCTCGGCAATCTGTGCCTCGGTGAACTTGGGCTTGGCCGGCGTCGTCGCCGCGGCCGGAGCAGCAGGAGCCGCCGGCTGTGATCCGCCCGAAACGCCGGGAACGTTGAATTTAACCGCATCATCAGCCGAGGCGGCCACGAACAGGCTCAAGGAAACCAAGCCTGCACTGAGTTGGGATATGAATTTCATTGAATAAAGATAAGCCCAGTTGGGAAACGGCCCGGGCGACTTTGTGCCGTCAAAGAGGGCGGAACTTGGCGGTCCCCCCACAAAAATCAATCCCATTGCGGGCAAATCTGGCGGAGGTTCCCCACCCAAAGCCCGGGCTTGTCAGGGCTGCAGATAAGGACAAACTTTCCT
>JBEHXD010000647.1:0-3435 GCA_048498875.1 Verrucomicrobiota bacterium | reverse complement strand
TCATCATTCATCCGCTCACGGCCGGAAGATTCGCCCTGACCGGGCCAATGATCGCGCTGCGATAAATTTCTCAAGAATTAAAGAAAGATTCTCCCCCACTCAAACCCGCGCCGCGTGTCGCAAAAGGACATGAAAGTGCTCGTGGTGGAAGATGACGAGGTCAGTCTGCGTGGCATCGCCGCGGCGATTCGCGCGCTCGGTCATGAGGTGCTGACCGCAGGGGATGGGAGTGAAGCCCTCACCCGGGTTCGTTGCGAAAAAATCGGCGTGATTGTGAGCGACTGGAAAATGCCGGTGCTCGACGGCCTGGCGTTGTGCCGTTCCGTCCGCGTCGAATCCGAGGACTACATCTATTTCATTCTGCTTTCGGCCACGGAAGCCAGCGACGAAAATTATACCGCGGCGCTCAACGCTGGCGTCGACGACTTTCTTACCAAGCCGCTTTCCAAACGGGAGCTCGTGGGCCGCCTGCACGTCGCGGAACGAATCCTGAAATTCACGAATCAGGTCCACCAGTTGGAGTCGTTTCTGCCCATTTGCTCCCACTGCCGGCGCGTGCGCGACGACCGGAACTACTGGCAAAAAATCGAAAGCTACATCAACGAACGCACCGGCACCCAGTTCAGCCACGGCGTCTGCCCCGACTGTTATGAAACCCACCTGGTTCCCCAACTGCGCCGGCTCGGCATCGAACCGCCACCTTTATAACCGACCTCCAATCGGTAGGGGCCGATGCCCTCATCGGCCTTGGGAATTCACGAATACCATTAAAATTATCGAAAACCCTGAGCAGCGGATTGGAGCGCTTTCAAAAAAAACTGCAGCCCGGGGGCGCTGACCCCGGAGCGTTGGATTTCCCTCCCGGACCGGGGTCAGCGCCCCCGGCTACAGTCGAGTTGTCCGGCTGCACAATTATTCGAAACGCCGACCAGCATAGTCGGCTTACTGTTCAGGCGTGGTGCGTCGCGACCGGCGCAAGCCTGGCCAGCGTAAGCGCACCGGTAAGCGCGATCACAATGTCGCGTACGGCCACGTCCGGTGATTGCCAGCCAATGAGCAGTTGACCGGCGATCGCCAGCAGCCAGGCCGTGACGACCAAAGCTCCGATCCGGGGTTTTGCCCACACGAGAATGCCGGCGACGATCTCGATCACTCCGACGATGTGCATGAAAGCACCGGCTGACAGCGGCACCAGCCGAAGTGCCAGCGGATTCAGGTAGGTTTCCCAGTGGGCGAGAATGTTGGTAAACTTGTCCACGCCCGCCACCACCGGTACGACGGTAAAAACCCATTTCAAGAGTGTATGGGTGGAATGAACCACCCGGGTTTCGGAAGATTGCGCCAGCGCGGAATTGAATTCGGAGGATTGTGATGATGAGGACATGATAATGATCGGTTGGGCAGCCGCCTCCACCATGGAAAAGGCCGTTTCCCATTCGATGCCGGGCGGGGACGAAGGTTACAGGATGGCGGAATCGTCCAGGATGGTTTTATTCCCCGATGTGGTTGGGATGCCCTCGTCCCGCTGGATGCCACAACGTAAAATCCGCGGGGTGAGGGCACCCCGCCCACATTCCCCGCCCCTGTAACCTTTTTTCGCGCGCTGCATCCAATCATCAATGTCCTCGCTCGCCCGCAAAACCATCTCGTTTCCCGATCCATCGCCTGCTTCCGTTCCAAGCATGACGGATAACGAGGCGGTGCAGCGCATCATTGCCGGCAACCGCGAGATGTTCGAGGTGATCGTGCGTCGCTACAACACGCAGCTCTATCGCATCGGCATCGCGTATTTGCGCGACCACGGCCAGTCGGAGGATGCGATGCAGAACACCTACCTGAAGGCGTTTCTCAACCTCCGGCGGTTTCACGGCAACTCTGCTTTTTCAACCTGGCTCACGCGCATCATGATCAACGAGTGCCTGATGATTTTACGCGGCAAAAAACGCTTTATCATGGAGACCATCGACCAAGACGAGTCGCATCCACCGATCGAGGATTTCGCGGCGCCGGCCACCGACACGGTGGCGCGACACGACATCAGGGCCGCCCTCGAACAGGCGATCCAAACCCTGCCTCGCGCACATCGCGCCGTCTATCTCATGCGGGACGTGCAACAGCTTTCCATTGCGGAAACGGCCAAATGCCTGGGGATGTCGACCGCCAATGTGAAGGTTTCGTTGCATCGGGCCCGCGAAGGCATGAAGACCGAGTTGCTCCGCAGCGCCGCGGGCGCGGAACTTTTCGAGTACACCGCGCAATATTGCGATCCGATGACCGCACGGGTGATGACCCGGATCCGGGCCCTGCCCTGATTTCACGGCAGGACGCCTGGCACAGGTAGGGCGGATGATCCGTAATCCGCCGAGGAGCGTACGAAAACCGGTAGAAATAAGCGATTATCCTGAACGGCGGATTAAGGATAATCCGCCCCACCTCAGGCCACCGGGCGCATTTCGTACACCGTCGCGTTTCCGTATTGCCGGGAATTCCATGCCGGGTCCAGGTTGAGCGTGGTTTCAGCGGTGCCGAGAAAAAGCGACGCGTGCGGCAGGATGCAGCCCCGGATTTTTTTCAAAATCGACTTCTTGGTTTCGACATCGAAATAGATCATCACGTTGCGCAAAAACACCAGGTCGAGTGGCGGCAGGATCGGCCAGGGAGCCACCAGATTCATCGGCCGGAAATCGACCATTTCGCGAATCGCGGGTTTGATCTGCCAAGCGTCTCCTTTCTTCTCGAAATACCTGACCAAAAAAGACGCCGGCAGCCCCCGGTTGATCTCGGTTTGCGAATAAACCCCCGCCTTGGCGCGCTCCAGCACCGTCGGCGAAATATCCGTTCCCACCAGCTCGATGCGCCACGACGCGAGCTCCGGAAAATGTTCCCGGATGATCATCGCAATGGTGTAAGGCTCCTGTCCGGTCGAGCAGGCGCCGGACCAGATGCTCAGATGCCTGACCCCGCGGCGCTGCTCAATCAACGCGGGCAAAATGTGTTTTTTAAGCGCCTCGAAGGGATGGAAGTCGCGGAAAAAATAGGTCTCGTTGGTGGTCATCGCATCGACCGCCTTGGTGTGAAGCGCCCCGCGCGAGCGATCCTTGCGCAACGCCTCGATCAGCGCCGGCAGGGATTTGAATCCTTCGCGCTCGGCCAGCGAACCCAGGCGGGATTCGACGAGATATTCCTTGCCACGTTCCAACACGATCGCCGAGTGGCTGTACACCAGCGTGCTGACAAAATCAAAATCGGGGGCGGAAATCGTACTCATGAAAGACGGGAGGCAAGCGCCAGCCGGTGGGCCGCGGCGCGACGTTTGATTTCGAGACCAATCTCCTTCAACGGAAGAATCCGGTCGGCCAGGCCGGCCTGCGCGACATGGCGCGGCATGCCCCACACCACGCTGGAGGCCTCATCCTGGGCGAGAATCTGCGCGTG
>JBEHXD010000646.1:0-3438 GCA_048498875.1 Verrucomicrobiota bacterium | reverse complement strand
GCCGTAGACGACGAGATTGATCGAAGGCGGAATTAGGATGCCCAGCGTGCCGCCGGCGGCGATCGAGCCCAGGAACAATCGCGGGTCGTAGCCGTAACGCTTCATCTCCGGCATCGCGACGGTCCCGATCGTTGCCGCGGTGGCAGCGCTCGAACCGGAGGTTGCGGCGAACAAAGTCGCCGCACCGACATTGGCATGCATGATTCCGCCCGGCACCCAGGCGAGCCAGCGCACCATGGCGGTATACAGGCCATCGGCGATGCCGCTGCGCAGAAGCAACTCGCCCATCAGGATGAACATGGGAACGCAGACGATTACCGTATCGGTCGCCGCGTTCCAGCTGGTCTCGCCAATGGCACGCCAGAGCGGGAACGCCGAATAGATGCCAGACAAGATAAGACCGAGCACGACCAGAACTGCGCCCACCGGCAGACTGAGCGCGATCAGCAGCGCGAGAAGCGAAAGACCAACGCCGATCATGGGCGAGGCTCCGCGTTCGGGGCCGCGATGATCGCACGAACGTCGGCCAAGGCCTCCGCAGCTTCATCTTCCACGCCCTGAATGCCGATCAGCTGGCGAGATTTCCGGTAGTCACCCTTCAGCAGCGCACCCGTTGCCTGTACCGCCAATATTCCCAGCACGACGACAAAGAACGCCAAGCCTGTGACCCACAGGCCCTGCGGAATCCAAAGCGGGACCTGCAACGGCGTCATGGAATGCGCGTTCATCGACAAAGAGGCCTGAAAAGTAACGAACGCTTGCGACAACAGCAGCAGTCCGACGAGACCAAGGCCGATCAGTGCGAGAAGATCGACCCAGGCGCGTACCTTTTCGGGAAACAGACGCACCAGCGCGTCGACCCTCACGTGGCCCCGCAGCAAAAGAGTATAGGCAAGCCCCCAACTTGCGACGATGCCCAGCACGTAACTCGAGATTTCCGATCCCGCGTTAAAGCTGATCATAAAAAATCTGCGCACCACGACTTCGACTGACACCAGGACCGCGGTCCCGAGCAGCGCCAGGCCCGCGGTGATTGTCATCGCCCGCGCAATCCGGGTGATCGCGTTCATGCAAAATTCCTCGACCAAAGGAAACAAAAGGCGCGCCTTCGCGGACAACGCCTTTCGTGCCTGCCTAATTACCGACGGAATTGATGCCGACGACCTTGCCGACGGTTGCAAGCCACTGATCGGTACAAGCCTTTCCGCAACGTTTCGCCCAGTTGGGAACGACCGTCGAAGAAACGATCTTCTTGGCAGCAGCGAGATCGTCGGCCGAAACCGAATTCAATGTCATTTTCCCCTTGAAACCGTATTTGCAGGGGTCTTTGCCGATCGAGCAGTTGATACCGTCTTGCTCTTCTTCGGCGACCGTTGCCCAGAGCTTGTCCTTGAACGCCGCATATTGGTCGAGCATGAATTTCTGCATCGCCGGGTTGAGCGAATCCCAGGTTTTTTTGCTGATTGCGGTGAACTGAATCGCCCAACCCGAATAGAGCGGATACATGAAGGAGGTAACCTCGAACATGCGGTTGGTATTGCCGGACAGCGTGCCGGTGATGCCGCAATCGATCACACCGCGCTCAAGCGAGGTCGTTACCTCACCGAAGGGCATCGTGACGGTTGTCGCCCCGAGTCCGCCGATCAGGTCCGCCATCGAACTGGTAAAAACGCGAACTTTCATGCCCTGAAGATCGGCGACCTTCGTTACCGGCTTGCGGCACCAGAGCACCTGCGGCGGCGAAGGAAACAACATCAGCAGCTTTGCGCCGTATTGCTCTTCCATGACCTTGTTGAGTACGGGCTCGTAGACATCAACGATCTTGCGTGTCGTCGCCATATCTGGCGAAACGCCAGCGAGATCGACGCCGTCGAATTGCGGATTGTCGCCCGACATGTAGCCGATGACGCCCGACGACAGGTCGATCACGCCCAGCTTCATCAGCCGAAGAATTTCCGGCCCTTTGAGTCCGTTCAAATCCTGCGCGGTGATCTCGCCGGTCACCTGCCCCTTCGAAGCCTTTGGAATGACTTCTTCCCAAAACGGCTTTTCTCCGGTCTTGAAGCTGTTCAAATGACTCTGCAATCCCACCACTTTAAATTGCGTCCGCGGTAAATCCTGCGCAGCAGCACCGCTGACCGATCCCAGCAAAACCGTGGCGACCGCGGAAACCAAAAACTGAACGCGCATGGTTCTCTCTCCCGTGAGATTGGCAGCGTTTGCCGGGCCAAAGGTCTTGTCAACGGACGGACGGCCTGTCGCTGACATTTGCGATGCGCGCGCCGTGCGACAAAAACGCCTGAGGCATAGAAAACGGTCAAGGACGCATGACGCGAATGCGCCATTCCGGCAGAAAAAACGGCATGTTACGAGTGCTCGATGTTTCACCCGCCCGGTCCTCGCGCACGCCGTGATGATTTTTCGAGCGTCGCCAGGATTGAGCAGAATTTTCCGATTCATAAGTTTGAGTTATGGTACGCTAGGCCGATAAACGCCTGTAATGGCGGCGTTTCGGATAGAGTCAGGTTTTTGCAATATGCGTCCAGTGGCGGGAATTGAGCTGCGCGCTCTCGAGATTTTCGTTGCGGTCTGTGAGCTGCGCAACATGACATCGGCCGCAAAGCGGCTCGGGCTCACTCAGCCGGCGGTTTCCCAGGCCATTAAACAACTGGAAGACAAGCTCGAACTCGCTCTTGTCGACCGCGATAGCCGTCCGTTGACGCCGACTACGGCCGGTCACTGGCTTGCCGACGCAGCGTTGCAGATTTTGCACGACACGAGACAAATCCCGATCGCGATTCACAGCCTCTCGGGTGGTTCTGCCCTCAGATTGCGTATCGGCATTGTCGATTCACTCTCCTATCCATTCGTCCCGATCATGGTGAAGCGGCTCAAGTCGTCCATTCACTATCTATCCGTTTCGTCCGGTCTCGCGCACAGATTACGAACCGGGCTGATGGAACGCACCCTTGATCTCATCATCACCAACGCGCCCATGGACGACCTTGATGGCGTGTTCCGCCGCCCGGTGATGACCGAGCCCTATCTTCTCGTCGTTCCGCGCGAATATACATCGGGGGCAACAAAGAGCACCTTTCCGCAACTGGTTCAGCAGCTGCCGTTGATCCGATGGTCCGCGCATTCGAACATTGGCATGCAGATCGAGCAGCACCTGCGCCGAATGCGGCTGCAATTACCGCGTCGCTATGAATTTGAGTCGGCGGGATCCATTCTCGGCATGGTGGCCTCCGGACTCGGTTGCGCAATCATGACGCCTTTGTTGATGTTCGAACTGAAAGGCGTGCTGAATAAAGTACGCATCCTGCCGTTTCCAGGCCCAGGCTTTTCGCGACGGATTGAACTGGTAACCAGAGCGGGCGAGATCGATCAATTGGCGGACCGTATATGCCAAATGACGTGCCGCATTGTGCGGGAAGA
>JBEHXD010000645.1:0-3466 GCA_048498875.1 Verrucomicrobiota bacterium | reverse complement strand
CGCGGAAAGAGCCTGCTGATCACGTTGATCGACCTGCCGTTTGCCGTTTCGCCCGTGATCTCAGGACTGATCTACATGCTGGTCTTTGGTCTCCAGGGATGGTGGGGTGAATGGCTCATCGATCACGATATCAAAATCATTTTTGCCATTCCGGGCATCATTTTGGCGACGACCTTCGTGACTTTTCCGTTTGTTGCGCGCGAATTGATCCCGCTCATGCAGACGCAGGGAACCGACGAGGAATATGCGGCCATTTCCCTCGGCGCGAATGGCTGGCAGACCTTTTGGTATGTTACGCTGCCGAACATCAAATGGGGACTGCTTTATGGCGTGATCCTGTGCAATGCGCGTGCGATGGGCGAATATGGCGCGGTCTCGGTCGTCAGTGGGCACATCCGCGGCGAGACCAACACGATGCCGCTGCACGTCGAAATCCTCTATAACGAATACAATTTTGTCGGTGCCTTCGCCGTGGCCTCGCTGCTGGCGGTGCTGGCCATCATCACCCTGGTGCTGAAAGCCCTCGTGGAGTGGCGTCATACGCAAACCCGCGGCACCTGAGAAAAATTTTCAATGAGCATTCAGGTTTCCAGCATTCGCAAAACTTTCGGAGCTTTCACCGCGCTTGAGGGCGTGGACCTGAATGTACCCAGCGGCAAACTCGTGGCGCTGCTCGGTCCCTCGGGCTCGGGCAAGACGACCCTGCTACGTATCATCGCGGGACTGGAATTTGCGGACCCGGGCAGCGGACAGATTTCGTTTCACGGCACGGATGTGACCCGGGTTCCCGCGGGCCAGCGCAAGGTCGGCTTCGTGTTCCAGCACTACGCGTTGTTCCGGCATATGACGATTTTTGAGAACATCGCGTTCGGGTTGAAAGTGCGCCCGCGCAAGGAGCGTCCTGCTTCGCGCGAGATCGCGGATCGCGTTCGCTTTCTGCTGAAACTGGTGCAACTCGAGGGACTCGAGGGCCGCTTTCCCAACCAGCTTTCCGGCGGACAACGCCAGCGCGTGGCGCTGGCGCGCGCGCTGGCGGTGGATCCGAAGGTGCTGTTGCTCGACGAACCGTTTGGCGCGCTCGACGCAAAGGTGCGCAAGGAACTGCGCCGCTGGCTGCGTCGTTTCCACGATGAGATCCACCTGACCACGGTGTTTGTGACGCATGACCAGGAAGAGGCGCTCGAGATCGCCGACGAAGTGGTGATCATGAATCAGGCGAAGGTGGAGCAGGTCGGCACTCCGCAGGAAGTATACGACCGCCCGGCCTCGCCCTTTGTTTATCAGTTCCTCGGCAATGTGAACGTGCTCCGGGCCCAGGCGCTCGCGCACGCGGGCGCGCACCAACCGCATCCGTCGGCCCTCGAATCGGATGGCCGGGTGTATGTCCGTCCGCACGACATCGAGGTCGTTCCGCATATCCCGGGTGCCGCGGGCATGACGGCGGTGCTGCGTTATGTGCATGCCGCCGGTCCGCAAGCCCGGTTGACGCTCGAGCAAGTCCAGACGCGCGAGACCATCGAGGTGGAAATCGCGCGTTCCGAGTTGTCCCAGTTGGAACTTAAGACCGGCGATCTCGTCAATTTACGTCTTCGCCAGGGACATTCATTTGCTGACGATTACGCCATTTAATCCCACAACCATAAATCAACCCCCAACCATCATGGCTAAAATATACAACGACATCACCGAGACCATCGGTAATACGCCTCTCGTGCGGCTCAACCGCACTGCCGCCGCCCACGGCGCCCAAGCGGACATCCTGTTGAAGCTGGAGTTTTTCAACCCCCTCTCGAGCGTGAAGGATCGTATTGGATATGCGATGATCGACGACGCGTTGAAATCGGGAAAGATCAACAAGGATTCCGTGCTGATCGAAGCCACGAGCGGCAACACCGGCATTGCCCTCGCGTTTGTCGCCGCCGCCAAGGGTCTGAAACTGATTCTGACCATGCCGGAAACGATGACCATCGAACGCCGCAAAATCCTGAAGATCCTCGGCGCCCGGGTTATTTTGACGGAAGGGCCGAAGGGGATGAAGGGGGCGATTGCCAAGGCGGAGGAACTTGCAGCCAAGATTCCGAACAGCGTCATCATGCAGCAGTTCGCCAACCCATCGAATCCGGCCGTACACCGTCGCACCACCGCCGAGGAAATCTGGCGCGATACCGACGGTAAAGTGGACATCATCGTGTCCGGTATCGGCACGGGCGGCACCATCACCGGAGTCGGTGAAGTACTGAAGCCGCGCAAAGCTTCGCTGAAAATTGTCGCGCTTGAACCCGATACCTCGCCGGTTCTCTCCGGTGGCGCGCCTGGCCCGCACAAGCTGCAGGGTCTCGGCGCCGGTTTCGTTCCCGCGGTGCTCAACACCAAGATCTACGACGAAGTGATTCGCGTCAAGGAAGCGGACTCGGCTCCGATTTCGAAACAGGTCAACCAGCTCGACGGTATTCCGATCGGCATTTCGTCCGGCGCTGCGGTCTGGGCTGCGATCCAGCTCTCGAAGCGTCCCGAAAACAAGGGCAAGCAGATCGTGGCGATCATCCCGTCGAGTGCGGAACGTTATCTGTCCTCGTGGCTGTTTGCGGACGTGAATGTCGAAAGCGATTCGCTCGACGACATTCTCCCCGCGACCGCCGCTCCAGTGGCTTGATCACAATTGGCTGATTCCAGGCCGTCGTTTGCGACGGCCTGTGGTTTTGGAATTTGCAGTTTCGGCAGTGCCTTCGCCTCGCGAGTAAAATCCCGCGGGGTGAGGGCACCCCGCCCACAAAAAGTCGTTTCCTGTCCCGACCACGGGAAGGAACGTTGCCGGCCACCGAGGTGGAACCCGGCCTCCGGACGGGTTGGTTCGTATTCGCAAAGTGCCTTCAGGCTTATCCGGTCTGGCCGATTTTCTGCTTTGTTAATTTCCCACGACGTTCGATTGGCGCCGATCTTCTCCTGGAACAAGAGCGGCGTGCATCGACTCAAAAAATTTGACCGGCCCGTGTGACCGCCCGCGACGGGCCCGCCGCATCAATCCATCCTTCCCATGCGATCCGAAAATTCCATTCCCGTCTTCGCCATTATTGGCGGAGGAATCAGCGGGTGCCTTGTCGCGGCACAACTGCTCCGGACGGCCCAGGCGCCGCTCAGGATTGTGTTGTTTGAGCGGATGACCGATGTCGGCCGGGGTGTGGCGTACGGCACGGAAAATCGGGAGCATTTGCTCAACGTGCCGGCGAACCGGATGAGTGCGTTGCCGGACCAGCCGGATCATTTTTATGAGTGGGTGAACGAACGGGGCGGACGCGAAAACTATCCGGCCAGCGTCGCTCCGGAGGACTTTGTCCCGCGCTGGATTTTTGGTGAATACGTCCGTGCGCTTTTGGTCGAGGCCCAGACTTATAACTTTGGGGCTGTTCATGATAGTCATAAACGGTCTGATGGTAATGCTTGCCAGTAAGCTGTATGGCGGACTGCA
>JBEHXD010000644.1:0-3468 GCA_048498875.1 Verrucomicrobiota bacterium | reverse complement strand
CAAAGTCTGCAGCCACGCCTACGCCGCCCGCGTCAGTCTCGCGGCACCAGGCTACTATAAGACGCCCGGCATCCACTGGGACTGGAGCAAGGCCGAGGGCCGGCCGTTCCACTATTTCGCGTGCGGCGCGGCCGTGGCCGAGGTGGAAGTCGACGGTTTCTCCGGCATGCACCGCGTGCGGCGCGTCGACATCGTCCACGACGTCGGCGACTCGCTCAATCCCGGCGTCGACCGCGGCCAGATCGAGGGCGGCTTCGTGCAAGGCATGGGCTGGCTCACGCGCGAGGAATTGAAGTGGGACAAAGCCGGCCGCCTGCTCACGCACAGCGCCAGCACCTACCAAATCCCCGCGTTCAGCGACGCCCCCGTTGAATTCAACATCACCCTGCTCCCGAAGGCCGCGCAGCCAAACACCATCCACGGCAGCAAAGCCGTCGGCGAACCGCCGCTGATGCTGGCCTTTTCCGTCCGCGAAGCGCTCCGCGACGCCATTGCCGCGTTTGGTCAACCGGGCGGCGAAGTGCGGCTGGCATCTCCGGCGACGGGCGAAGCGATCTTCGCGGCGATTCAAACCCGCTGCTAGCGCGGTAAATCCCAAAGGTCCAAACGCCAGATTCCAAATAAACGCCAAACGGAGTCGGAAATTTCAACGCTTCGGCCTTTGTTTGGCGTTTGGCGTCTGGAATTTGTGATTCGCCCGCTTGGAGGGCGTCATTCCTTCACTTCCGTCGCCACGACATCGATCACGTCATCGCGATTTGAGTAAGCCGGCCGAGCAGGATTGGCCGAGGCCGGCCGCCGGAAGCGCGGGGCCGTCGCCGGGCGACCGAAGAGCCGCAACAGAACGAAGGCGATGGAACCGATCACCACCAACGCAAAAGCCCCGATCAGGCCGGCGACGACCGCGAGGCTGGTGATGATGAAACGAAGCAAGCGCATGCCCGAAAGACTCCGCAGCGACCGGAAAGTTGCAAGCAACCGACCGTTCGAAATCTCCATGCTAATTCCAAACCAGACCGGGCTTTAACCACGGATTACACCGATTGCACGGATTCCAACCCCAGCAGGTTCACAGGAGGAAACAGCGCGAACAGAGTCTTGGATCGGATGACTTGTCCCTCTGTTGCCTCAGTTTCCTCCTGTGAAAAATGCCCTGGGGTTTGGACAATCCATCCGTGCCATTCGTGCAATCCGTGGTCAAACCGCCTTGAGTTTGTCCCGCTCGGTGAGCAGCTGCGCCGCAATGCTCAGGGCGATTTCGCGCGGGTCGTTGTTGCCGAAGGGCAGGCCGACGGGGCAATGGAACTGCTTCGCGCGCTTCGCGGGTAGCCCAGCGGCGACCAGCTCCTTGTGCAGCACCTTGGCCTTGGCCTCGCTGCCAATGACGCCGACGAACGGGAAATTTCGCTCGGTCAGTGCCCGTTGCAGCACGGGCCGGTCGAAGGCGTGGCCCTTGGTGAGGCAGAGCAGGAACGCGTTATCGGGCATGGTCGGCACGAGTTCCTCGGGCACGTCGGCCTGCACGAAGCGGACGTTGCGCGCGCGCGGCAGGCGATCGAGCCATTCGCGGCGCGGGTCGACGACCGTGATGAGGCAATCGAGCGGCGCGAGCACGGGCACGAGGGCTTGGACGACGTGGCCCGCGCCGAAAACCCAGATCGGCCACGCTGCGCCCGCGCCACCGGCGACATGCGGCTCGAAGTAAAGCTTCACCGACCCGCCGCAGGTCATGCCGACATCGCCGCGCAGGGCCCAGTTCACGAACTGCGGCGCGCTCGATTGCGCGGCCAGCATTTCCAGCGCGAGGCCGATGGCCTTGGCCTCCACCTTGCCGCCGCCTACCGTACCCGTGTGCAGCCCGGCGGTGGTCACGAGCATCTTCGCACCGGATTGCGAAGGCGCGCTGCCGAGCGATTCGACCAGGACCACAAGTACGAATGCCGTCCCCTCGCGCTCGAGGGCGACAATCTGCTCATAGAAGGAACCCATACTCATCATTCGCCAGCGTAGGTCACCGAACCAACGCGTCGACCCAAACTTTTAACCACGGATTACAGGGATCGCACGGATGGATCGTCCAAACCCCAAGGCATTTTTCACAGGAGGAAACTGAGGCAACGGAGGGATAAGTAATCCGATCCAAGACTCCGTTTGCTCCGTTTCCTCCTGTAAACCTGCCTTGGTCCGGATCCGTGCGATCCGTGTAATCCGTGGTCAAAACTACTCCGCTTTCCGGCCCTGGCGCAGGCGGTCGAGGAAGACGGCCACGATGATCACGAGACCGATAATGATTTCCTGCAATTCCGTCGGCCAGCCCATCTGCTGCGAGCCGTTGCGCAGTACCGCCATGATAAGCGCGCCGATCATCGACCCGAGAACCGTGCCCACGCCGCCACTCAGGCTGGCGCCGCCGATGATGACCGCAGCGATAATGTCGAGTTCGAGACCCAGCGCGACCGTCGGGTCACCCTGCCGCAAACGGGACAGCTGAAACAGACCGGCCAGCCCGAAGATGCCGCCGGCCAATGTGTAGATGAGCACCTTGAGGCGCGTCGTCGCGATGCCACACAAGCGCGCGGTGGCCTCGTTCGAACCGAGGGCAAAAATGTGCCGGCCGAAAACCGTGCGCCGCAGCAATAGGGCCACCAGGCTGGCGAGCAGGATCGCGACCCACACCCCGACCGGCAGCGCCTTGCTGAAGGGATCGGCGGTAGTCATCCAACCATTGATGGGCGAGGCGTCGTAGTTGACGGTTTGGTTTTCCGCGATGCGTTTGGCCAACCCGCGGACGATCCCGAGCGTGCCGAGCGTGATGATGAACGGCGTGACGCGCAGGCCGGCGATGGCCGCGCCATTGAGCAGGCCAATCACGGCGCCAGATGCGATAACGGCAAGCAATACCACCAAGGGGCCCGAACCGTGCTGGATGAGCAAGGCGCCGACCACGCTGGTGAACGCGATCGAGGAGCCCACCGACAGGTCGATCCCGCCGCTGACGATGATGAGCGTCATACCCAGCGCGCCGATGGCGACGATCACGGTCTGCGTGAGGATGATTTTGAAATTATTGTAGGTCAGGAAATATTCGCGCGTCTCCCCGGGCAGGGCGAAAAGCCCGATCACGAGCAGAAGCCCGAAGAACGGGCCGCCTTTGGCGAGAACGACTTTGAAGGTGTCTTTCATTCCAATTCCACGGAAGTTAACCGCTAATTTTCGCTAATCTGCACTAATAGAACCGCAGCCTGGATCTGCCCAGAATTTCGTTCACCGATCAGGTAAACCGGCTGGGATTGCGAGCTGGTTTCAATTCCGTGACTAGCGTTCATTAGCGCAAATTAGCGGTTTCGCATCTGGTTCCTAAGTTCAGGCACTGCCGGTCGCCACGCGCATGATCTCGGCCTCGGTCCAGGCCGCGCGCGGGCGCACGGCGGCGAGTTCGCCGCGGCACAGCACCCCGATGGTGTCGCA
>JBEHXD010000643.1:0-3470 GCA_048498875.1 Verrucomicrobiota bacterium | reverse complement strand
TCGACGTGCGGGATTCCTCTTCCTCGGCCTCTTCCTGGCGCTGCTTGTAGTTGTCGACTTCCTGCGGATCGAGGATGTCGATCTCGAGGTTTTGCAGGATGGAAATGACGTTCTCGATGTCCTCGGGATTATCGACCGACTCGGGCAGCGCCTCGTTGATGTCGGCGTAGGTGAGGTAACCCTGTTCCTTCGAGAGGCGGATGAGGTAACGGATCTTTTCGTTCAGATCGCTCGAGAGATTTTCGAGCGCCTTCTCCTTGAATTCCTTCGCGGCGTCGGCGACGGCCGCGAGGGGCGCGCTGTTTTTGGTGGGCTCGGGATGTTTGCCGTTGCCCGAGGTCTTCGCGTTCTCGGTGTGCTTGACGGCGGCGGCGTGGGCCTTGTCTTTCGGTTCAGCGGCGTGCGGTTTCGCGGGCGCTTTTTCTTTGGCGGCTGGTTTGGCGTGCTTGGAAGTGCTGGACATAGCGTAAATAGTATTTCCCCGGCGAGTGGCAGACGGTCGTCTTGGATGCCGACAATTTCAAGACCCCAGCGTGAGCTTGGGCGGATTGAGGAGCTGTCGGGTTAAGTCAGAGCGCTGTTTCAAGAGAAACGAAAAGTCAATGTCCGTGCCTTTTGTGGCTATTTCAAGTTCTATTTGCCTCAGGCGTGGCTCGAGAAAACGACGCTGCAGGGAGCGCAAACCTTCACTGGCTTTCTTCAGCAGGTCGTCCTCGTCGGAACTTTCGAAGAGAAGCGAGGCAACGAGTGACTTTTCCTCTTCTGTTTCAAGGATTTGGTCGATCTGTGAGTTGCCGCCCCAGTCGTTATGGGCGACTTCGGCCAGAAGCCGGTTCAGCACGATGCCTGCGGGGTGCGATTGGTTGATCCACTCGTGCGGAAGCTGGGTGGCCAGCGAGCGCAGCAGGGGTTCGTGGTGCAAACAGAGGAAAAGAAGATGTGCTTCCGTAGCGGCGTGGAGCACCTCGGCCGCCGGTTTTGCCGGAGTGGGGACCGGGGTTGGAGCCGCGTTGGGATTGGCGAAGCGCCCGGTGCTGCGTTTGGCCAGCAACGCCCGCAAATCCCGTTCGAGTGCACCCAAGGGCACGCGAAGGTACATCGAAATTTCGCCCAGGAATGCCATGCGGGCGACGTCCGAATCGGTCTGGGCGATGATTTCGAACAACGCCTGGGCGGCGCGCGATTTTTGTTCGGCGGACGCGGTGGCGACGTCCGGCAGGATCGAGCGACACGCGAATTCCATGGCCGACAGCGACCCTTTGCGCACTTCCTCGTAGGCGGCGATGCCGCGTTCGAGGAAAAGCAGGTCGGGATCCATTTTTTCGGCGCCGGCCAGCATCAAAAACCTGACTTCCAAGCTGGCTTTCAGCGCCATGGGCAGGAAACGCAGCGCCGCTTTCTGTCCGGCACTGTCGCTGTCGAAAAAGCATTCCACCTGCGGATGATAGCGGCGCAGCAAGGCCAGTTGTCCTTCGGTGATCGAGGTGCCCTGCGGCGCGATGGCGGTTTTCAGTCCCACGCTCCAGCAGCGCAACGCGTCGAGCTGACCCTCGACCAAAACGAAAGGATGGCCATCGCCGGCCGCCGTGCGCGCCCGGTCGAGGTTGAACAGCAAATTGCTTTTTGTGAAGATGGGGGTCTCGGGCGAATTAACATATTTCGCCTCGCGCGCGGGATCATCCTGCGGCGTCAGTTCCAGCTGCCGGGCCGTGAAGGCGACCACCCGGCCCTGATGATCGCGGATGGGAATCATCAGCCGTCCGCGGAAGCGCGGTCGCATGGCCCCGATCGTGAGCACGGCTCCGTCCCGGGTGAAAAACAGCCCGCATTGGCGGAGCGCGTCTTCGGTGAAGCCTTTCTTGAGCAGGGCCGCTGCGAGCCCCGAATCCTCAGGCGGCGCGAAGCCGATCTTAAAGTCCTCGCCCAGTTCCGGGGTGAAGCGCCGGTTTTCGGTCCAGTACTTGCGGATGAATTCCCCGTGCGCCGTCTTCGCGAGAAAGCATTGCCGGTAATAGTCGGCCGCCAGGTCGTGAATGTCGAAAATCTCCTGCCGCAGCGACCGGCTCTCCTTGGTCGGCCCGCCCGAGCCCTCCTCATATTCCAAGGTAAAAGCGAATCGCTGGGCGATCGCTTCGACGGATTCCGTGAACTGCAGGCCCTCGGTTTCCATCACGAAGTTGATGATGTCACCCGCTTTGCCGCAGCCGAAGCACTTGTAGTAACCCTTGTCGGTCGAAACGTTGAAGGACGGGGTCTTTTCCGAGTGAAACGGACACAATCCCTTGAAGCGGGCTCCACCGGCTTTCCGGAGCGTCACCACCCGGCCGACGACGTCGTGGATGTTCACGCGATTCTTCAGGTCGCGGAGACTGTTGGCTTTTATGACAGGCACGGAAAGGGCGGCAGATAAACGGACGAACGCGGGCTCAATACGAGGAAAAACCGAAGGGAAAAAAGCAAAAAATGCAGGCGGAAAATGGCATAAATGCACCGGGGCAGCCGGGAAGATTAAACTTTTAACCAACCATGGTGTCTGTCAACTTGCGCGGCCGTTTCCTCCGACGTTTTCGCGCGTCTCAATCACATGCTTTCTTTCCTGAAGAAGTCCTTCCTCATTCTGGTCGCCGCCGTGGGCGCTTCGACCGTATTCGCCGGCGAAAAAGCCGCTCCTGCCGCGCCGGTCTGGGAGCACAAACTCTCCGATTTCAGCGACGCGGATTATCGTTACGCGGTGGAGCAGCTCCTTCAGGCCTACGAAAAGAAAATCGGCCACCCCCTCGCCCCCGGACCGAAAAAGAAGGTCGGCCTCAAGGTCTACGCCGATTCCGGCCCCGGTCTCGCTACCCCGTTCGGCCTGGTTCGCGGTGTCATCGCCGCCCTCGAAAAACGCGGGTTTGCGAGCGAGAATATTTTCCTGGTCGGACTGAATCCCCTGCGCCTGCGCCTGACGGGCTTCCTGCCGTCGCTGGCCACCGGCGCGGTGCCATTCCCGGGGCATCCGGTGTACGTGCTGGAATCCGGCAAATTCTACGACCCGGTGTGGTTCTATGACAGCCCGTTGCCGTCGCGCTTCGATCCGGTGACGAATGACCGTGCGGTCGAAATGGCCGCGGGCGGCAAGGCGACCACAACCACGGAAGAGGACCGCAAGAGCTTTCTCGCCACCCCGCTGTTTCTCGATGCCGATTTCTGGATCAACCTGCCGGTGTATACGGATCATCCGGTGCTTGGCGTGAATGGCGCGCTGGTCAACGCGACCCTCTGGAACGCGTCGAATACCTTCCGTTTCTTCAAGAGCCCGGCCACGGCGCCGGCGGCGGTGGCGGAAATGTCCGCCATTCCCGAACTGCGGGAAGGGTGGGTGTTGAACATCGTGAGTCTGCAGCTCTACCAGTTCATCGGTGGACCCTATTTCAACTCGCTCTACACGAATTCCGAGCCGCGCCTCCTGATGAGCAGCGACCCGGTGA
>JBEHXD010000642.1:0-3471 GCA_048498875.1 Verrucomicrobiota bacterium | reverse complement strand
GAACCTCTCACTCTATTCCGCCGCCACAGGCATGGAGGCCCAGCAGCTCAACCTCAACACGATCGCGAACAACCTCGCGAACGTGAACACGCCGGGCTTCAAGCGCAGCAAGATTGAGTTCCAGGATCTCCTCTACCAAAAGCCGCGCTCATCCGGCACGGACTCCGGTGGCGGTAACATCGTCCCGACTGG
Source organism: Verrucomicrobiota bacterium (assembly GCA_048498875.1). GTDB lineage: Bacteria > Verrucomicrobiota > Verrucomicrobiia > Opitutales > Opitutaceae > Lacunisphaera. The sequence goes on along the minus strand of JBEHXD010000642.1, from coordinate 3,279 downwards.
CATTGAAGTGGGTAACGGCGCCCGCGTCGCGGCGACCTCGAAGGTTTTTACGCAGGGCCAGCTCACGCAGTCGGGCGAAAAACTCGATCTCGCGATCCAGGGTGATGGTTTCTTCGAGGTGCAGCGCCCCGATGGTACGATCGGTTACACCCGCGACGGTTCGTTCAAGCTGAACGCGCAGGGCCAGGTCGTCACCTCCGATGGTTTGCCGCTGCTGAGCGGTTTCCAACCGATTCCTCCCGGTGCGTCCGCGGTGAACATCGCGACCAACGGTCAGGTCACGGTTCAATCCGCCAACGGTACACAGTCCTTCCGTCTCACCATGACGCGCTTCGCGAATCCCTCCGGTCTGCGCAGCATGGGCGGCAATATTTACGAGGAAACTGCGGCGAGCGGCCCGCCCGAGACCGGCGCTCCCGGTGAAGCCGGCTACGGTTCGATCATGCAGGGCTACACCGAATCCTCGAACGTCAACATCGTGGAGGAAATGGTGAACCTCATCACCGCGCAGCGTGCGTACGAAATCAATTCCAAGTCCATCCAGACGTCGGACGAAATGCTCCAGAACGTCGCCAACATGAAACGCTGATCCCCATGACACGCTTCATCAAAATTCTTCTTTCCGTCGTCGCGTGCGTCACCGCCGCCACGATTCGTGCCGAAAACACCGAGGCCGTCGCGGGCCCGCTGACCCGCGAAGATTTCACGAAGGCGCTCTCGGCCAATTTTGTTTCCCATTTCAATCTCGAAGGCGACCTGCAGCTCGACCTGCTCCGCGCCTGGTCGGCCCCCGAGCGCGTCGCGCGCGAATGGTCGGTCGACGTCTCGGAATTTCCCGCCCTGATTGCTCCCGCGATGCTCACGCGCTGCCGCGTGCTGGCCGATGGCCAGGTTGCCGCCGAGTACACGATCACGCTGCATGCCGCCCTGTGGCGCGATGCCTGGTCCGCCCGCGAACCCGTCAACGCCAATTCGACTTTCGATCCCGCCCACCTCGAAGTTCGCCGCGTGGATTTTCTCCGCGAGCGCGATGCGCTGCCGGCCACCGTGGGCGACCGCACGTTTATTTTTGCCCGCGCCATTCAATCGAACCGCCTGCTGACCTGGCGCGACGTCGCCCGCCGTCCGCTGGTCCGCAAGGGTGACTTCGTCGAGGTTGCCGCCGTCGATGGCATGTTGCAGGTCACGATGAAGGGTCTCGCGATGGAAAACGGCGCCCAGGGCGACACGGTTACCATCCGCAATCCCGAATCCCGCAAGGATTTTGCCGCCCAGGTCATCGCTGAAAATCGCGTTCAAATCCGTTTCTGATCCCGTCATGCGCTCCTCTGTTTTAATTCTTATCTCCGCGCTTTCCGCCGCCACGGTTTCCTCCCTGAGCGCTTCCTCGCTCTGGAGCGATGGGGGCAGCGATCGCAGCATGTTCGCCGACCGCAAGGCCGCGCGCACCGGCGACATCGTCACCATCGTGGTGAGCGAATCCGTCGCCGCCCAGAGCAGCCAGAGCACGAAATCGAATCGCGATTCGACCGTCGCCGATGCCGTGCAAAGTTTCCTTTATCCAACCACCGGCCTGCACAAGGGCGCGCTTCCCAGCCTCCAGCTTGGCGGCAAGGCGGCCTACAATGGCGGTGGCGATATCAGCAATAACCAAAGCCTCGCCAGTCGCGCGGCGGCCCTCGTCACCGACGTGCTGCCCAACGGCAATCTCGTGATCGAAGGCGTGCGCGTGGTGACGTTCTCGGGTGAAACCCAGTATGTCGTGCTGCACGGTTTGGTTCGCCCCGACGACGTCTCGAGCGCCAACACGGTGCAATCGAGCAACATCGCTGAAGCGCGCGTCGAATTCATGACCGAGGGTGCGCTGACCGACGCCCAGAAGCGCGGCTGGCTCGCGAAGCTCTACGAAAAGCTGCGCCCGTTCTAATTTTTACCCTGACTGCCATGTCCCGGATTTTTTCACTCCTCATCCTTTGCCTCGGCTGCGCGACTCTTGCGCAGGCCAGCCGCATCAAGGATCTCACGCTGGTCGAAGGCGGACGCGACAACCAGCTCGTTGGCTACGGTATCGTGGTGGGTCTCGCGGGTGACGGCGACAGCAACGCGACGACCACGCTCCGCAGCGTGGCGAATGTTCTGCAGCGCTATGGCCTCACGGTGAATCCCCAGGACATCAAGGCCAAGAACGTCGCCGCCGTCATGCTCACGGCCGACATCAGCGCTTTCATGAAACCCGGTTCCCGCATCGACGTGGTGGTCGCATCGATGGGTGACGCGAAGAGCCTGCAGGGTGGGGTGCTCTTGCAGACTCCGCTGCTCGGTGCCGATGGCCGCGCTTATGCGGTGGCGCAGGGCCCGATTGCAATCGGTGGCTTTCTGGGCGGCTCCGGCGGCGCCGGTGGCGCGACGGTGCAGAAAAATCACCCGACGGTCGGCGTGATGAGCAACGGTGCCATTGTCGAACGCGAGATTCCCGCACAATTTGTCAGCGACAACACGCTCCGCCTGATCCTGCACAATCCCGATTTTACCTCCGCTTCCCGCATGGTCGACGCGATCAACGCAGTTTATCCCCAGTCTTCCTTTGCGAAGGATGCGGCGACGGTGACCGTTCATCTGCCGGCAGAGTTCACGAGTCGCGAAGTGGCATTTATCTCGGAGCTCGGCACGATCGATGTTTCGCCCGACACGATGGCGCGCATCGTCATCAACGAGCGCACCGGCACGATTGTCGCCACTTCCACGGTTCGTCTTTCCCACGTCGCGATCGCGAGCGGTTCGCTCACGATTACGGTGACTTCCAATGTCGGTGTTTCGCAGCCCAATTCCTTCAGCCAGGGCACGACGCAAACCGTGCCCAGCACGCAGACCAGCGTGAACGAGCAGAAGGGTGGTTTCACGATCATCAACGAGCCGCCGACCATCGAGCGTCTCGCGGCGGCCTTGAATGCGCTGGGCGTATCGACCCGCGACATGATGGCTATTTTCCAAACCCTCAAACGCGCCGGCGCCATCCAGGCCGAGCTGATCATCAACTGATATGTCCGTCGCTCCCATCAGTTCCCCCTCGATTCCCGCGACCCACGCTCCGGCGCACGATCTCGCGGCGCTCAAGCGCGGCAATCTCAGCCCCGAGGAACAGCGCGCGGCGGTCTCCGGCCAGTTCGAGGCGATCCTGATGGGTCGAGAGTTCGGTGACGATGGTTTCGAGCGTGATGCCGTGGAGCGGGTCCTTGGAGGTCATTCCTGCCACACCGATACGCCGGCGATAGGGAGATC
>JBEHXD010000641.1:0-3474 GCA_048498875.1 Verrucomicrobiota bacterium | reverse complement strand
ACGACTTGAAGAACACGGGCAAGGGAAACCTGTTCGTCATCTTCGGCGAACCCGACATCGAAATCCTGCCGGAGAAGAACGGCCAAGTGCGGGTGAAGGTCAACGGCGTCGACGTTTTCCATCCGAACACGGGCGAAGTGCGCAGCGATGGTGCGGGCGGCATCGCCTGCTGGTTCATCGACACCGACTATAACGAAGAGAGCTTCTTCGTTCGCCAAGCGTACTTCCTTGGCGCGAATGACCCGTACAGCGCCTTGAAAACGACGCTCAAGGCGGAGATCAACGCCGAAGCGTGGGAATCGCTGAACAGCGATACTTCACGCCCGTTCGATAAACCCAAGAATGGCCGCATCGCCGTGAAAGTCATCAACCACCTCGGCGACGAGGTGATGAAGGTGTTCAAAGTAGGTTAGAACGAGAATATGCGCGGGCCGTTATTTGGATACGCTGGCGTAGCCGACGCGCAAAAACACAGGGTTAGACCAAAGGTCATTAACGAATAGGTGATGCTCGGCATGCGGCACAAGCGAAAAAAACGTCGCGAAATCAGTCCGTGGCCTGTGGGCGTTCCGACGCCGAATCAGGTCGCCGAACAAGCAAATTATACCGGTAGTGCGGAGCACAAGGACTATCCGAGCCCTGCGGGGAATCCCAACCTGAGGTCGGATGCCTCGCCCTGTGACCCGAGATATACTGATCTTGAGCAGATCTCACCGGTGATTCGAGAGGCGATCCGGCGACGGTGTACCAGCTCCATCTTCGAGGGGGTTTTTCCAAAATATGCCTGGGGATGGTTGGACGGAAAGCTGTACGAGGCTCGACTTACAAATCGTACGCAGGGTCACTACAAGGGGTATCCCTTGGACGAGACAGAAACGCCCATTGACGCCGAGAACCGACTAGACTGGAACTTGCCAATTGAGCCCGAGGCAAACGGCGATCCGGAGGGGAACGATGCTGAAATTTAAGACTGAGTGGCTGGACGCACCGGGTGTCAAGGATCCAGTTCTTGCTTCGACGTGGGCTCGATTCGAGATCGACGTCGATGGGAGCGGTCCGCGCCTACATGCACCGCCGAGCAGCGTGATCAACTTCAAGGCAAATAGCGTCCAGCGTGGCGTCGATGGAACCGTTTTTCCGTTGGCAGAATGGATTGTCGAGAATTGGTGGTTCGTGCTGCACGAAGCTGCGAGAGTTCCCCAATTCATGGGAGGTCGAATTCTGAGCAAACAGGGGCCGTCTTTCCATTCCTGGACCCAGCGACATTGCCTGTTGGCGGCGCAAGAAGGAGGGGCGCTGCCAGATTTTTCCATCTACCGCGACGGCGAGCAGATCGTGATGAAATGGGTGCCAGACCCTGAATCGGGCCTCGGTAATCGCCGTGTTCGGTTTTTTGACGACGGAGAATTGCGCGTTGCCCCCGATCAAGCAGAGATGCTGCTGCACTCATTCATTGAAACGGTTTTAAGTCGTATCGTCAGTAGGCACGACGATGCGGCCGAAAGATTGCGTAAGGAATGGAAGGCTGTTTGCAAGTCTCGAAGCGACGAACCGGAGCTGTGCGGTTGGGCGGCATCTATGGGGATCGACCCCTATGGCGAAGACGAACTGACGGACGACCTAGTCAATCTATTTGAAACGCGAATCAGACCATTGTCCCCTAAATTGCGTTCTGATTTCTTGGAAACGACAAACAACACATCCTTATCCGGCGATTTGGTATGGCTTGAGAGCTCGCTCACTGAGGTTAACTGCAATGAAACTCCATTTTCGAGACAACGGAGTGGTTCAGCCCATCAATATGGCTATGCCTTGGCGCGAGATTTTCGTAAGCAGTTTGGCGTCTCTACAACTTCGCCCATAGAAAATCTGCCGAAGCTGCTCCACGACAAGTGCGGCTGGCCAGGGATCAATACTCCCGTAAAGGTTGTAGAAGGGACGAAAAACGTCGTCGCTCTCGTGGCGAATGACCGGGACGGAAATCCTGTACTCGTGGGCCCTCTTGTCGGCCGTCAAGCGAACCGATTTCGCCAAGCTCGGTCGATTTTCTTTTTTCCGTTCGACGAATTCAAGACGGCACCGCGTCTAGTAACGAATGCCTATACCTGGGAACAACGAGCGTCTCGGGCTTTTGCCGCCGAGCTGTTGGCTCCATCCGAAGCGCTCAGGAATGAAGTATCAGGGAAAGTTTCAATCGACGAAATGAGGTTGCTCTCGCGTAAGTTTCATGTCCGTCCTGAGTTAATAGAACATCAGCTTTTAAACCATCAGATCGGTTTTTCCGAGGCGGCTTGACGACGTCCTTAATTCCCGTGTCGTTCGGACGGCGGAATAGACAGACCATTCTTTATGCTATTCCGAATCGCCGACACATTCACCGACAGCCTGGGACGGTTGACCGGCGACGAGCAGAAAGCCGTGAAGACGACGGCGTTCGACCTGCAAATCAATCCTGTCGCGCCGGGGATGCGGTTCCACAAACTCGACAAGGCGAAGGATAAGAACTTCTGGTCAGTGCGAGTAAACGGTGATATCCGCCTAATCGTTCACAAGACGGCGGATAGTCTGTTGCTGTGCTACGTCGATCATCACGACCGGGCGTACGACTGGGCGGAACGTCGTAAATTGCAAACGCACCCGAAGACGGGTGCCGCCCAATTGGTGGAGATTCGCGAGACGGTGCAAGAGATCATCGTTCCAACTTACGTCGAGGCCGCGACGACAAAGCTGGAATATCCGAAACCGCAAAAGATTCAGAAGAAACTCTTCGCGGACGTAGCGGACGGAGTTCTGTTGGGTTACGGCGTACCGGCCGAGTGGCTCGGTGATGTTCAGGGTGCCACCGAGGATACAATTCTGACGTTGGTCGAGCACTTGCCCGGTGAAGCCGCTGAGGCATTGCTGGAACTGGCGACCGGCGGGAAGCCGCGAACTCCCCAGCCCGTCACCGCGAACGTGAGTCCGTTCGATCACCCGGACGCGCAGCGTCGCTTCCGCGTGATGACGAACGTGGAAGAACTCGAACGGGCCTTGGCTTTCCCGTGGGAAAGATGGACCGTATTTCTCCATCCCGAACAAAAGCAGTGGGTCGAACGGGACTACAATGGTCCGGCCCGAGTGTCCGGCTCGGCAGGTACCGGCAAGACAATCGTGGCCCTGCATCGAGCCGTATTTCTGGCTCGCAAGAACGCCGACGCCCGCGTACTGCTGACGACTTTTTCCGACACACTCGCCGCCTCATTGCAAACCAAGCTGCGACGGTTGGTTGGCGGTGAGCCACGGTTGGCTGAGCGGATCGACGTCTGTTCGTTGAATGCGGTCGGACTCCGGCTTTACAAAGCACACATCGGCACTACGGCAATTCTCGCCGACCGAGACGTGACGGTTGAACTACTCACGGTGGCAGCAAAGGATGTCGGCGAACACCGGTTTAGCCTGCATTTCCTGCTTACGGAATGGGAGCAGGTCGTCGAC
>JBEHXD010000640.1:0-3479 GCA_048498875.1 Verrucomicrobiota bacterium | reverse complement strand
TACTCCAGCGAGCCGATACCCGTTGAAGGCCTGCCGCCGTGAGAAGATGGGCTTTTCCGAACTCGCTCCTTGTCATCGTCGCGAAGAATCCATTCTGACTCGATCAACCCGTGATCAATTTCCCTTTCATGTCGCCAGGCAAAGCTCCCCGTGAGTCTCGCTGATCCCACTGTCGTTTTCCTCGACGATGCTGCCTCCGCTCCGGAAGATGCGCAGCTGGCCCTGGCCTGTCGCTTTTATGGTTTCCGGCTGGTGGCCCTGGCCCCGTCCAGCCCGGTCCCGTCCGACATGGCCAATGCCGCCGCCAGCGGAACGCGGCCCGTTCTGATCGTGGTGCATGCTTCAGCGCTGGCCCAACTGGCTGCAGCGACCGGCGAAACCCTGCTGACCTTCGCCGACCGGCATCATATCCCTGTCGCCACGGTCGGGCTGACCCCAAATTCCGACCCGTCCGGCGTGATAAGGCTCGCGCGTGGCGTTCCGTTCCGGATGACCGACGCCGGTCCGGGTTGCGGGCTCTGGGTTGCCGCCACGGAACCGGACCAGGTGGGCTTTGAGCTCCGCGGCTTGCGTTTCGCCCTGGATCCGGGTCCGGTCGGCTGCCTCGAGAGTCCCGCAGGACTGCCGGTCCAGGTGCTCGCGGAAGTTGGTCCAAACGAAACCCAAAAGCGGCCGGCTCTGCTTCGCCTCAAAAACGCCGAGGGCGACCGGTATCTGCTGACCCGTACCACGAAGGTTTCGCCCGGCACCGCCTGGCAATTCCAACGCGCGGCCTTTGGCGAAATCGCCCCGTTGTTCCTTCTGCTCCGCGACGCCGGGGGTGCGCGAGCCTGGCGCCCGCCGGCGGCCCTGGCCAATCTGACGATCGACGATCCGTGGCTGACCGAGCCCTATGGTTGCCTGTCGTTCCCGGGCCTGCTGGCCGAGATGCAGCGCGAGCCTTTTCACGCCACCATCGGCTTCGTGCCGTGGAACTATGACCGCAGCTTCCCCGAGGTGGTGGCCATCTTCCGCGATCATCCCGCCCACTTCAGCCTCGCGGTCCATGGCAACAACCATGACCGCTATGAGTTCTTTCGCTACACGGCACAGCCGGGCGACCAGCAAAGACCCAAGTCCTTCGCCGAGCAGACATACAATATCCGCCAGGCCGCCGCCCGCATGGCCCTGTTTCAGCAGGGTACCGGCCTCTCCTTCGACCGCGTGATGGTGTTTCCCCACGGGGTGTGCCCTGCCCCCACTTTTGCGGTTTTGAAGGAAAACGGTTTTTGGGCCACTTCCAACTACAGCAATGTGCCCTTGGGTGAACGTCCCCCGACCGACCCGGCGGTCGCCCTGCGCGGAGCGAACGCGGAATGGTCCGCATTCCCCGCGTTGCGTCGCCTCTATCCGCACAACTACTCCGAGGAAGCGATCGCGATCGATTTGTTTCTCGGCAATCCGGTGATGTTCATGGCCCACCAGGATTTGTTTTTCTCCGGCATCGAGGCCTTCACACCGGTGGCCCGGCAGGTCAACCGCCGGCAACCCGCCGTGCGGTGGGCTGGCTTGGGTGAAATCAGCCGGAACTTGCATCTCGTGCGCTGGCCGGATGACAGCCACGCCGAGGTTCGCCTGCTTTCGCGCCACGCCAAGATCGAAAATCTGCGGTCAACCCCGGTCGTCTTCCACCTGGCCAAACGGGAGACCGACCCGCAGGCGGTGGTGCGCGTGACCGTCGACGGGCGGGAAACGCCGTGGACGTTTGTCGCCGGCGAGGTTCAATTTGCGCTGACGGCGCCCCCAGGCGCAACCCACTTGGTCGAGGTGCACTACCAACTCCCCGCCAGCCCGGAACCGGTCGACGTGCGCCGGCAGGGATTCCGCAACCGGGTCCTGCGCCTGATCGCCGATTTTCGCGACCTCACCCTGTCCCGTTCCCTGGTGGGTCGCTTGCTGACGAGCAAGTACTACCGGCAGGGGAAGCGTCGCCCGACGCTGAGCGGACTGGCCGCGAATTTGTTCCGCCGGAACGGTCGGCCCGCGCCTCGCCCGCCAGCGCGCTGAAGTTGGTCCACCCAGCGGCCGACTCGACGCGGCCGCGATCCCGCTCAGCCGGCGAGGTACTTGTCGCCGCCGAACTTCAAACCGAAGGCGCCGGACAGCGTGCCGGCATGGTCGCCGATTTTCATCAGGAACCTGACAAACAGGTGCTGGCCGGCCAGCAGGAGAAACGGCAGCAGCAGCAGGTAAAGGGGCAGCGCTATGACGGATTTCAGCAGGCTCCGGAAATTGGCGAAGTATTTCCCATTCCGTCCGCGCAGAAAGGCGCGGCGGTAAAGGTAGCTGCGCGTCCAGCGGGTGGGCGGCACGATCTCGCTTACGATCGCTTCTTCGCACCAGACGAACGTGCGGCCGGCTTCCATCATCCGCTTGAAGAAATCGATGTCCTCGCAACCACTGCCAAACTGGCGGCGGAACGGTTCCGCGAGGCCCCGCAGAATTTCCCGCCGCACCAGCACGTTGGCGGTCGACGTCTGCGTCCACTTCAGCTTCAGGCCCGTCACGCGGCGCGGTTTGTCGAAAAACCGCCCGCGTATGATCCAGGCCGGCGGCGGGTTTTCAAAGACCGGCTGCACCGGCCCGAGCACGCCATCCGCCTGGTATTTTTGCAGGGTTTCGAAAAACGACCGCAGCCAGTTCGTCGCCGGAAATTCATCGTCATCGATCCACGCGATGTAATCGCCCGTCGCGAACTCCAGCGCCTTGTTGCGCGCCAGGGAAATATTCTGCTCCGGTTCCATGCAATAGACCACCCGCAGCGGCGTGGTCCGGGCAAATTCCTCGACGGTGGCCTTGGCGGATTCGCCCCGATCGTTGTCCGCCACCACAATCGAATAGTCGAAGAGGCCCCCGGTGTCCAACTGCCGCAGGTTTTCCAAGGTGCACTTCAACAAGTGCGGTCGCTTGTAGGAACAAATACAGATGCAGATGTGCGGCGCTGCCATGAACGCCACTCTTGAAATCGGTCCGGCGGGCCGCGTAAAGTCCGGAGTTGCCGGCCCTTTCGCAATTAAACACTTGTATCCGGCATAAGGAGCCCGCAAACGAATCGCCCATGCGCCGTGTCCTGCTGATCTCGAACAAGGTGTTCCACTACCGGGTGTCGAACTACAACTACTTCGCCCGGCGGTTTCGCGAACTCGGCTGGGAATTCTGCGTCCGGGCCAACGAGCTGGAGCGAAGCAATCCCTACCCCCTGCAGTTCGACTTCAAGGAGATGCCTTTCAACTTCGGCGACTACCGCCGGGAAATCGAGGAACTGAAGCCGGACGTGGTCATCCTTTTTCTCCACCTGAAGAACCTCGTCATCTGGCCCCTGCTGCACTGGCTGAAGCTGAAGGGCATCCCGGTGGTTTACTGGAACAAGGGCGTCAACCTGGAGGTGAAGCACCCGTGGCTGCGCAACCTGCCCTTCTATTACGTGCATAATCTCAGCG
>JBEHXD010000639.1:0-3481 GCA_048498875.1 Verrucomicrobiota bacterium | reverse complement strand
CTGCGATCCGCGCAAATACGGCGAAACCAAACTCGGTGGCGGCCCCATCCTCTGCCGCGGCGCCAACATCAATCCCAAGGTCTACGACCGCCTCCGCGCCGCTGCTAAAAAACTCAAGATTCCCTACCAGATCGAAGCCGACCCCCGCCCCACCGGCACCGACGCCCGCACCCTCCAAATGGGCCTCAGCGGCGTCGCGACCGGCCTCGTCGCGATTCCCCTGCGGTATATGCACACCCCCAGCGAGATCGTTGACCTCGAGGACGTGGAGCGCTGCGTGCAGCTCTTCGTCGAGTTCGCGAAGGGCCTCGAAAAAGGCGACTACCTGCACTGGTGACGCGATCGTTGCATCCGGCCGCGCAAGTTCCAAGCACGTCGAAGTAGAAAACGGTAGATGTGCGAACCAACGCACTTGGCGTGTCGCTCATCCCGCTGCCGAACCAACCTTTCACCCCAACCATGGCATCCATCTCCAACCCCAACGGTCACACCGGCGCCCATATGAATCCCAACGGCACTTGGGTCTGCGGTGGCGCCCACACGGGCGCGCATCAAAATCCCGACGGCACCTGGGTCTTGGGCGGCGCGCATATCGGCGCCCATCAAAATCCAGATGGCAAGTGGGTCTGCGGAGGAGCGCATACCGGCTCGCATCAAAACCCGGATGGGAAATGGGTGTGCGGCGGAGCCCACACCGGAGCCCACCAGAATCCCGACGGCACGTGGGTCTTGGGCGGCGCGCACACCGCCGCGCATATGAATCCGGACGGGACGTGGGTTTGCAGCTGACCAACGTGAAAAGACTTTTCCTCTTTTTTGCCCTCGTGATTGCGACCTTCGCCGCGGTGCCCACCGTCGCTGAAGGATATGTCCATCGCGGCCAGGCGGTCACCGTCACCGTGGAAGTCTGGGCTCATACGGTAAAAGCTCCGCGCAAAGAAGAACCTATTCGTCTCTCGCTAACGATCAGCCCGGAACAGAAGTTCAGAAACGCAGCCGATTTTCTGGTCCGCGCTGGTTATGCCGAGGCGGAGGCGAATTTGAGAACAACAGAAATGGAGCTTCCCGATCTTAGATTGATGGGCAGCACGGCGGTAAGGCGGGGCGATGAAAAAGTGCCCGTGGCGAGTTCTGGCCGCCAATTGTCCTGGCCGAAAGAATTCCAGCTTCGAGACGGTGATGTTATTCAAATTTCAGAATTTGTCGGGTGAAATACAAACGCCCAAAAGGCGCCGGAACCTATGGTTAGTCGAAGGACTGGGGCTCATTTCGAACCTTGAGCAAAATGAAGCGCGTAATTCTCTACGACCATGTCGGCACCGGTCTGATTATCAAGTACCCCTCGGGTGTCCTTTACTCCAATCAGACTGGCGGCAACATCTGTCTTCAGCCCGAAGAAGAAGGGATCTTCGTCCCGATCGGTAACGACGTCGCGCTACCCAGCGGCATCCTGCTAAGCAAACAGACGGCACTGAGGGCCTATTTCGAAGGTCCACGGTGGCAAGGCAGCGGTGCGATCGGAAGGCTGACCGAAGTCGATGCCTTGTTTATCGACCAACTTTTGGCGCAGCTCCCAAATTTTGGATACATCCGCGTCAATCGAACCAGACTCGGTGAGTCGCACGAAGCTTGGGTTCATGTTCTCGTGCACACGGAGGAGGACGAGTCGTCGTTGGCAATAATTTCAGGGTTTGGACCAGGCCCTCTCGAAGCGATCCTCACTTGGCAAAATTCCGATTGAACCAAGAGCCGCGATTCTGCGTAGAATGTCGCTCTCCCGATTAGAGTCGGAGGAAGGCGCGGACCGAATTGAGTAGTTCTTACTAAACTCCCGCGCCGGCGCGCCGATCACTCCAAGGGTCGTGACTCCGCTTTCCAGCCAGCAGACGCTCGAGCGCGCCCGGTCGTTGCTCGAATCGGGGCGGGGCGCCGGTTTGCCGGAATTGCTGAAGCTCATCGAGTCGCTGTCGCTCAATGTCTGCGAGGTCACCATCCCGGAGCTGGCGGAGCTGATCGAAAAGGACGCCGTCGTGCTCGCCAAGGTGATCGCCGTGGCCAATACGCTCGCGCACAATCCCGGCATTGCTCCCATCGGCACCCTCTCGCAGGCGATCCACCGACTGGGGTACAATCGCATCCGCACGATCGCAGTGTCGCTGATGCTCCTGGAGTCGGCGGGGTCGGCCAATCCCGCGGTGCAGCGGGACGCGGCGGCACTCGCGCTCTGCGCGGGGCTGGCGGCGCACGGGGTGGCGGCGGAGCTGGGGACGCACGATCCGGAGTTTGCGTTTGCGTGCGCAGCGCTGCGGAATTTCGGGCGCATCGTGATGGCCGCGATCTCGCCGGAACACGGGCGCGAGGCCGCGCGGCGCGCGCAGAACGGGAATGACGCGGAAGCATACCGGGCGCTTTTCGGGCTCACGCCGATCGATTTGAGCCGGCGACTGCTCACGGCGGCGCGCCTACCCGCGGAGGTGCTGGGGACGCTGCGCGAGTGCGAACCGGCGGGGTTGAAGGGCGTCGCGGACACCTACGATGCGCGCCTGCTGGGGATCGCGGACTACGGAACCCGCATCGCCTCGCTGGCGCTCGACGCGCACGAAAATCCCGAGGCCTTTTTGAAGAAGACCGGACGGCTCGCGCGCGAGTTCGACGGGTTGCTGCCGGGGGCGGCCAGTCTCGTCACCCCTGCGCTCCGACACACGGACGAACGGCTGGGCAGCTTCAGCCGGTGCAACGGTGTGCGCACCCTGCCCACGGCGAGTTTGCACCGCGTGCGTTTGCGGATGCGGCAGCTCGCGCCGGAAGACACAACCGCGGGCGCGGGTGCCATCGCCGGCGCGTTGGTGGTTGCCGGTGGGGTGGAGCCCGCGACGGAAATGGCGTCGCCGCCGATCGCGAGGACCGCCATTGCCGCAATGGCGACAATGGAAAAGGAGCAGGCCTCGAACGCGAAAGCGCTTGGGTCGGAAACGCGAGCCGCGCACCGGGACGAGACAGTCCTCCCGTGGGAAACCGCCCCCGGGCATTCCGAAGGCGCGGGATTCGAGGCGCAGGGCCTCGCCGGCGACACGCTCGACCCCGAGACGGCGGCGCTCACGCTCATCCGCAATCTGCTCGAGGCGGAGGATTGCTGGCTTTTCCGCGCGAGAGCGGGACACACCGCGCTTTCGCTTGTGGGCGGCATGGGGCCGATCTGGGAGCACTCGCGGCCGCAAGCGATCCCGATTCGCGGCGCGGAGCGCAGCGTGTTTGGCGTGGCGCTGAGTCGGCGCGAGGTGGTCGCGATCCACGACGCGCGTGAGCGGACGATCCAGCCTTATCTGCCCGCGTGGTGGCGCGAGCTGCCGGAGACGCCACAGGCGTGGTTGCTCATCCCCATCGAGATCGACGGCGAGGTGCCGCTGCTGTTGCTCGCGGGCTGGCTCGAGGCGCGCCGCACCCGGTTGACGCGCTCCGTCACCACGGCGATGCGGCGCGC